>JABDKS010000735.1 GCA_013002105.1 Pirellulaceae bacterium
CCTCTGGCCCAGAGGACAAACGACGCTCCCACCATGATCGTCAGCACATTGACGCTCACCAACAACAACGGTCCGATGACGGGTAACACGCCCGGCGGGACCAGTTGGGAGTCTAAATCGCCCCAAATCCCAAATGCGATCTGCAGTCCCGCAGTCGACAGCGGCGGCACCAGCGCTGCCGCAATCGCGGCACCGGCCAAAGCGGCCGACAAATGGCGTCGTGTCTGAGCGTACGAAGCTGCCATGCCACCTACCAATCCAACACAAAAATCGAGCGGCGAGGGTCGACAACGTGACCACATTTCCGGAGTGATCCAATCCAAATGATTATGGGACGTCGGTCGAACCATGATCACGAGCAGTCCGAACAAGATGCTTGCACCCAAAGCTCCCACGAACCCGAGTGAAATGGTCATCAAGGACGTCTTAAACAGCGGACGATTTCCATGTGCCAGCGAAAGCCCAGCACCCAGAATCGGCGTCATTAACGGCGCGATTAACATTGCCCCGATGATCACCGCCGCAGAATCTTGCAACAATCCAAACGCGGCCAGCATCGATGATGCCGAGATCAAACCCAGGAATTCCAGGTTAGGCTTGGAGCCAAGCACCAGATTGTCGACCAGTGCCACGCGTTCTTCTCGCTCCATCGGGGGCGCCACTGATGCTACCCAAGTTTGAATGCGTTCATTTAGCGACCGATGCAACGATTGTCGAATTGAATCCCCATCAGACACCATCGCAACGCTCGCCGTCGTTTGCGAATGGATCAATCCAAGCCCAAATCGATGCGCTGAATCATCCGGCACGGGATCTTCGACACCGACAACTAACAGATCGTGCTCGTCGTAATCACCGGCGACAATCTGTTCGACGCCTTGGGCGATCTCGTTCGCTGAAATCGACGGTGAACTGGACGCTGCATCGTCACTCGTGGCGTCTTGCGAGTTCAGCGATTCGGTGACAACTACCTTGCTTGGGATCAAGCCCAGCAATTGTTCTGCGGCGCTCGTTGCAATCGATTGAGTTTGCGCGAGCCCGCAAAACACGTGCTCCCTTTGGGTCGGCGGAATCTCACTGGTCCGTAACCAGATCGTCCAGATAGGTGAATGCTCGAAAATCTCCTGCTGCATCGCATCGTCATGTGCGTTGCGCAACATCAAAAGATATCGGCCGCCGGCCGACTTGACCGCTTGCAAGACAGCGTCGGCGTTCTTTTCTACCACCGAAATCGATAGCTTATCCAACGGTATCTCTAAATGGTTCGATAGCGTTGTCTGTGCGTGCCTTTGCAATACACGACTTTCCTGCCCGATCACCAGCACATGCACCGGCATGTGGGTGCTGTCACAAAAACGCTTGCACCAGGGCGTCCCCAAACGCAGTTGGTCTTCGGAACCGACGACAAAAACAACGCTCATATTGCCACGACCATTCGAGTGGGTAAGAGGACCAGTAGTGTCGAAACCGACGACGCTAGACGTCCTACATCGGAACGTCTTGTCGTCGCCAATCCTAGCTGAACTTGCCGCGATGTTCGATGATGCATCGGTGGGCGTGCCAGCGTGCGTGGTCCTGCCTGGGTCGTCTGCAATGGCTACGGGGCGTCCACGGCCGGCCAGTTCGGGTACGCTAGTGAGCCGGCCAGTTGCATGGACCCACATCATCCATCCGCCGCCACCACCTCCCTAGCATCAAACAATCGATGACCGCGATTCTTGGCATCTCCGCTTTTTATCACGATTCGGCCGCGGCATTGGTGGTCGACGGAACGATCGTGGCAGCGGCGCAAGAGGAAAGGTTTACTCGAAACAAACACGACTCCGCTTTTCCAAAACATGCGATTGATTACTGTCTGAGCCAAGCGGGGATTACACCAAGCGACCTGGATCATGTCGGTTTCTACGAAAAGCCGTTGCTGAAATTCGACCGACTCTTGGAGACCTACCTCAGCTTTGCCCCCATCGGTTTTCAGTCGTTTCTCAAAGCGATGCCACAATGGGTCGGACAAAAACTTCATCTGCGCCGTGAAATTCGGCGCGGATTGCGCGATCAATTCAATCGACGCATTTGCTTTTGCGAACATCACGAATCGCACGCCGCCAGCGCATTCTTCCCATCACCATTTGACGAAGCCGCTATTTTGACGATGGACGGTGTGGGCGAGTGGGCGACGACCAGCCTGGGCGTTGGACGCGGAAATCACATCGAATTGAACGAAGAGATCCGTTTTCCGCATTCCATCGGCCTGCTGTATTCCGCGTTCACCTATTACACAGGGTTTCGTGTCAATTCAGGCGAATACAAATTGATGGGATTGGCGCCTTATGGCCAACCGATCTACGCCGACGCGATTCGCGAGAATCTGATCGAAATTCGTGACGACGGATCGTTTTGCTTGAATCTGGAGTACTTCAATTACTGCCAAGGTTTGACCATGACGTCAGAGAGTTTTCATCAGTTGTTCGATCGTTCGCCGCGTGCGCCCGATTCTCCGATCGAACAACTGGATATGGATTTGGCAGCATCGGTCCAAGCGGTCACCGAAGAAGTCGTTTTGAAAACGGCGTCGCACTTGCACCAAACCACTGGGATGAAAAATCTGTGCATGGCCGGTGGCGTGGCACTGAATTGTGTCGCCAATGGCAAATTGGTGACCGACGGACCGTTTGACAACGTTTGGATTCAACCGGCCGCCGGCGATGCGGGTGGCGCATTGGGCGTGGCGATGCTGATCTGGCACCAACTGCTGGACAAACCTCGCACCGCAATGATGCCCGATGCACAATCCGGCAGTCTATTGGGGCCAGCCTATTCGCACGATGAGATCGAGACGACGCTGAAGCAGTTGGATGCCGATTTCCATCACTACTACGACGAAAGTCAATTAGTCGACGCCGTTGCCGAGGAACTGGCAGCGGGCAAAGTCGTCGGACGTTTCCAAGGTCGAATGGAGTTTGGGCCGCGTGCGCTCGGCAACCGCAGCATTCTGGGCGATCCCCGCAGTCGCGAGATGCAATCGGTCATGAATCTGAAAATCAAATTTCGCGAGTCTTTCCGACCCTTTGCACCGATTGTGTTGGCTGACCACGCCCGCGATTACTTTCAGTTGCCCGCTACCTGCGAGAGCCCCTACATGTTGCTGGTCTTTGGCGTCGCGGATGAACACCGTGTCGCATCCAATGTGGACGACCGAAGTACTCCTGCAATTGGTTTGCAGCGTGTCAATGAAGTACGTAGTAGCGTGCCGGCGATCACGCATGTCGACTACTCGGCACGCGTGCAAACGGTCGATGCGAAACGCAATCCATCGATCGAGAAATTGCTGCGAGCATTTCATGCCAAGACGGGATGTCCGTTGTTGATTAATACCAGTTTCAACGTTCGTGGTGAGCCGATCGTGTGTACGCCGGAGGATGCGTATCGCTGCTTTATGGCGACCAACATGGACGTCTTGGTCTTGGAAAACTTTGTGCTCAAGAAAACGTCGCAGCGGCATGCGACACAACACGAAGTAGACGCTCACCTGGCGCAATTTGACCCCGACTGACTCGTCGCGAATAAAGAATGTTTCAACAAGAACTCAACGACCGACAATTGCGCTACTTCGGTGCGTCGCTTGCCGCACTCTTGTGGGTGTTCGCAGCCGTGGCCTATTGGAAATGGAATTCAGCGAACATCGCGACTGCCTTGACGGTCAGTGGCTTGCTGCTGATCGGCGTCTATTACTTGATTCCAAATACCCAACGTGGAATCTACAACGCATTCCGAAAGATCACGCATCCCATCCAGGTGGTAATGACAATCATTATTCTTGGGATCGTTTACTATTTGGTGCTCACGCCAATCGGTCTGCTGTTACGATTAGGAGGCTATGGTTTGAAACGGCAAAACGATGGGCAAACGTCACACTGGTCCAAACGTGATCGGCCGAATCAAGCGTCCCGCTACTTTGACACCTACTAACGGTCGCGCTGCACAGGCTCCATCCCTGGCTTCCCCCGCCCGAAAAAAACGATGACCACACCCGAGAATTCCGACAGCAACCCGCCGGTAACCGACGATCGATCCGCATCCAGCGATTTCGAGAATCTCGCGGAAGCGTCCGACCCGGGGATCGTACGTGAGTTCACGGAGTTTTTGCTTAACAACAAAAAATGGTGGCTCGCCCCGATTCTGGTCATCATGGTTTTGTTGGTCGGCTTGGTTTTCTTGTCAGCCTCACCCGCGGCGCCGTTTATTTATTCGCTGTTTTAGTCTCCGGCGACATGGTCGATCCACTCGGAGCGGATAATCACATCGGCCACTTCGCGAGCGATCACACGGTGGCCGGATCCCGACGTGTGATCATCGTTTTGCAGAAAGAATCCTTCCAGTTCAGTGTCGGCGAATTCCCCCTCGCCATAGTCGATCGCAACGACTTCCATCGCGGACGAATCTTGCAGTGGTTCAAGCGATTTCAGCACGGCCTGTCGACTCCAATCGACGCCTATCGCCATGTCGGGCACGACTGCTTGTACCTGACGCTGAAACCGCTGGGAATAGGTTTGGAAGTGGCGGGCTTCGGGCGCAACGATCACGACCAAGTGCCAACGTCTTTCTTCCGCACATTTCGCCATTTCGGCGAAAACCGCTCGGGTCAGCTGCTGCAGTTTTTCACGTTCGTCTGCGAATCCCTCGATTTCCGGCCAATACCGCGATGCGTACAACAACGGCTGATTGGTAATCCGCTGTGCGTCTTGTGCTAGGAATTCCGCGACGCTGGTTTCATCGACAAGCATCGTCACACCGTCGACCACCTCCGGTTCCATCGACGACTGAGTCAGTCGACGGTACAACGCACTATGATAAAAACGACGTTGATCCTCGAGTCCGAATACAGCGTTCAGTGATTCGAACGATGGGGAAAACAAAAACGGACCTTCGCCCCAGGACGTCGGAGCGTCTCGGAACACAAGATTACCTTGATTATCCAAAACCGGATAAGGTTTGGGATAGTGGTAATCGACTGACGATGAAACGTTGACCAGGTCGTTCAGCGGATTGACGAAGACAACGATGATCGCCCCCGGCCGTAGTCTATCGAATGACCGGATTCGCAATAAAGTTTGGCCGATTCCAAAACCGGGCACGCCGGCGTTGAGCACACCGATCCGATGGCCGGCATCACGCATTCGATTCGACAAATGTGCCGACAACGTATTGTCTTCCGCCACACCAAATCCGAATGGATGGGAGTCACCGACGACAACAATGTCCGCTGCGTCGACGTCGACGATCGCATCGCCGGCATCACGGCGGTTCCCATTGCCATCGATGCGAATTTGAATATCAAAATCTTTGGGTCGGCTGACAACACGGTAATGACGGTCGGGTGCGATCGAAAAACCGAATCGCGGATCACTCTGTCGATAGCTGGTACTCGTATCGCTCGGTTCAGGCAAAAGCCGCGCGGAAAGCTCGGCAATCAAAATCGGCACCACCACCAACAACGTCAGCGGCGCAAGGACAAAGGCCACGGTTCTTGCGTATTTTCGGACGCCACGCGTTTCGTCTCGAACGGCCTTGCGATGCAAAAGCACGCCGCCAATCCCCATCATGACACCTAAAACCAACAGCACGCTTTGCCCAGATCCCCAGGCCGCGACCATCGGCAGTCCTCGCACCACGTCGACCAATAATGCAAGACTACACAGCAAAAGTCCGGGCAGCAGCAAGAGCGTGAGACCTTGATAATGCGATGCTTGCCGATCGGACATGAATCAATTGGTAGCCAATATAGAGGGAAGCGTCAGAGGCGATCTTCCAATCGCCCCTGAGTCATTGCGTTTAATACAGTCGCGATGGATGGATCATCACGACGTCAAGCGGCGCACAAGATCGCTGACCTGCTGTGTCGTGGACTCTATCGTGTGGTATTGATTCAGGAACCGGTACGCGGCGCTACCATCGTAATCATCCGGGTGATCCCAGAATTTCTTGATCGCTGCGACCGCGTCATCGATCGCCAGTCCCGTCACAGTTCCCGACTCGCTTTTGGCAATGAACTGGTCGAAGTCCTTGAGCGAAACAATGGGTTTACCCCCCGCCACCGCCTGCAACAAGACCGTCGGAAAGCCTTCGTAGTCAGCGTTGCCGGTCGAAAGATACAGACGTGATTTTCCGAACAGCTCCGGCTGCTGATCAAACGGTACGTAATCGATCAGCTCAACGTTGTCAGGACATCTCGCACGAATCTCATCACGTACGTCGTCGGCTGATGGATTGACAATCATCCGAAACGGAATGTCGGGGCATCGCTGAGCGATTTCGATTGCCAAATGCGGCCGCTTGTGAACACGGTCGTACCGACCAATCCACAGAACGTAGTCACCGGGATGCTCGGCCGCCTGTTGCCATGGCAAAGGATCGGTTGAATTGCGAACGATGACGCCCTCACGTCCAAAGTGCTCACGCAACAAACCGGCTTGATTGTCGGTCTGGCAAACAACTTCGGTCGCCTGCTGGATCGCATAGCAACAATCGGACGCCAGTTCACCGTAAGCATTGCGAAAATCCGGATCGACCAAATAATGTGGATCCAAATCTGCGTTGGACTGAATCAGCAACATCGACGGTTTGTTCTGCGCACGAGCCGTCGCGACCACGCCGGCACTTTCACGACTTGCACCCAGTGTTACCCACAAATCGGGCGACAATTCAATCAATCTTGGATCGGGAGTTCGAGGTAACGGATCACGGCGCCGCCAAGGCCAAGTTACTGCTAGATAGGGGATTTGCCACAGTAGCTTGGGATCAATGCGTTTGAGCCGCAGCGGCGAATGAGCATCCAAACAAGACGATACGTTTCGGCGAATGTATTCGCGACGATCCGTATGGGGAGAAAGTTGCACGCCGTCAATTCTCTGGCCGTGAACGCCGCCAGGTGACCGCACGATGAATTGCGTCTGAATATCTGGTTGCTCGGCAAGCTTTTTCGCCAGTCGCCACGCGAAGACTTCTAGCCCGCCGACATTTTGGGACGTTTGCGGCAAGACCGCAGACAGGCCCTGCCAAACGACAAAGGTCACCGCGATCGGATCGGCCGCTTGCACTGACGAGGAGTCGTTATCAGCCACCGCGATGGGTACCTGGGGGACGAGAGTACTTGGAATCAGACACGTACCGTATAGGGCGCGAGACGCAACAACCCTAGCGTATTGCGGACACCGGACCAACAGACACTCTTGCATAGGAGCGCCCGCAACCTGATGGACAGGACCACACAGTAGTCGGAAGGGCCGGTTCCCACCGGCCGGTGGCGTTAGGAACGCCGATTGCGCTGGGCAGCCAATTGCGCTGGGCAGCCGATTGCGCTGGGCGGCCGGTGGGAACCAGCCCTACCGCTTAGCCGACCATTTCCAGTCCGGTCATCGTGCCGGTGCTCGATGCGAACGAATCGACCTCCATCCCCATCCGCTGCAACACGCTGACATACAAGTTCGGCAATGGATAGTTTCGCTTTTGATCAAATCCCAAATGCTGTCCATGGCGAAATCCGCCACCGGCAAGCAGCACGGGCATGTTGCGGTTGTCGTGATTGGACGCATTACCAAGATTACTGGTCAAGAAAACGGCCGTGTGATCGAGCAAACTACCGGCGCCCTCTCCGGTCGCCTGCAAACTCCTTAAGAACTCGCCCCATTGTTTGATCAGTTCAATCTCGATCAACGCCAGTTGTGCCAATTTTTCTTCGTCACGACCGTGGTGACTCAATCCGTGATATCCCTCTTCGACACCTTCGATCGGAATGACGCCGCCGGCACCGGGAATGTGAAATGTGATGTAACGACTCGAATCGGTTTCCAAAGCCAACTTGATCACCGATGACATCATCCGTTGGCGACCGATCAAGTCCGATGGACTACCGATATCAACGGGCCGCTTGGCGTCCACCTTTGGCTTGGGCAGCTTGGCCCACTGCTCGTTGGCCGCCATTCGTTTTTCCAAGTCACGAACGCTGGTGAAATAAGCATCCAATCGATCACGGTCGCCCGTGCCCAGTTCACGCTGCAACGACTTGGCGTCGTCACCGACCAAGTCCATGATGCTGCGACCCTGCCGGACCCGCGACGCTTGCAACTGCCGCTCTTGCTGAGAATCATCGATAAACAGTTTCGCAAACAGTCGCGATGGGGATGATTCAGGTGGAATCATCGAACCATTTTCGGTGTACGACGGACTGGTGCTGCCCTCGTTACTTAACACTAACGATGGATACCGAGTCGAATCGCCTTGGTGCTTGGCCAAAAACTGATCAATCGAAATCGTATTCGTTGCTCGGCCGGCTGAACCCATCGGTGTTGCCGTCAGAATACTGGCTTCGGCGCGGTGTCCGCCCTGAACGCCCGGATGCGAACTGCCCGAGACCACCGTGAATTGATCGCGAATGTCTTGCAGAGAGGCGAGATAGGGTGACGGTTTGTAGTCGCGACCGGACGTTTCGGGATTCAAGTTTTCGCCGAGCAACCCCAGTCCCAATGTCATCGCCACGAATCGGCGTGGCGGACCGGCAGCCGCATCCGCGGCGAACGACTCGGACATGGCCGTCAACCATGGCAACGCCATCGAAACGCCCGCGCCGCGCAGAAGCGTACGCCGTTGCAGGACTCGTTGAAAGCTAAAATGAACACGTTTCACGATGGGAATTCCGATGGTTGAGTTCAGTGTGGAAAACTTATTTCTTTAAAAACAACGGACTCGTAACGACCGATTTCAACAGCGATCGTACACCGTAACCGTTGTCCTTATTCTGGTCGACCAGTTTGTCCAGTTCAACGCGATCTGCGAACGTGATCGGTGCGCCGGTGCCGTAGACAATCAGCTTTTCTGCAAAATTGCGTGCGATCGGCCGGGGGTCCGAAGCGATCAAATCGCGATACTCCTGAAATGTCTCAAACGTGCAACCATCCGACAGGGTGTAGCTTGGATCAACCGCCAGCGCCCGACGCGCCTTACCGCGATCAATACGGATGTACCGATCACGCCATTGTCCCGCGGCGTCAAAATTTTCCAACGCAAATCCGTTGGGATCAATATTGCGGTGGCAACTGGCGCACGAATCGTTATCTCGGTGCTTGGCTAACATCTCGCGAATGGTCTTCGCACCGCGAATATCGGGTTCGATTGCCGGCACGTTTTCCGGGGGTGGCGGAATGTGCTGGCCCAAAATGCGATCCGCCACCCAAACACCTCGTAGGACGGGCGACGTATTGGTGCCGTTTGCTGTGACCTTCAAGATCGCGCCCTGCGACAGCAACCCACCTCGCACCGAATCACGATCGAGTCTGACGCGTTGCATCGTGTCACCGTCAACGCCGTCGATCCCGTAGTAACGCGCCAGGCGACCATTTAAGTAAGTGTGTCGGGCGTTGACCAAATTCGATGCCGGAGCGTCGCGATTGATCATCTCCTGCAAAAACATATGCGTCTCGGCCAACATCGCATTTTGCACGACCACATCAAAATCGCCGTGCCGCTTTCGATCCGGCTCCGTAAAAGCAATGTCACACAAATCAAGCCATTGATCGGCAAAGTCCGTGACGAACTCTTTGCCACGGCGCGTTTTCAGCAGCCGATCGATTTCCCCAGCAATCACAATGGGATCACGCAGCTTTTGTTCTTTAGCAAGTTTCAGCAACGGCCAGTCGGGCATGCTATTGCAAATCAGATAGCTCAGCCTGGTTGCGATCGCATCATCATCCAAATCACCGGGAGGCTCGACGAAGTACATGAATCGCGGCGAACAAAGGATGGCCCGATAGGTCGCCTGGAGTGCCACCGCCGCTGGTTGGCCGGCATCCATCGATTCTCGCAACAACTTCAGATAGGGCTGCAACGACTGCTCGTCGACAGAACGCCGGAATGCCCGCCGCGCAAAGGAGCGGACTTGCTTGGCAGCATCCTGGGCCGGGTTCTTGTAGTCGATCGACAGTTCTTTTGACCGACGATCTACCGTGACGGCGACGTCTTTACCAAACAGACGATCGCGAACGGTGCGTACGTCGCCACCGGGATGAACCTGCTGAATCGTCAACGAATGAAGCGCCAGTCCGGCAACATTCTGCGGCGTTCCTTCGCCGGCACCCACCTGTCCGTTGGCAAACTTCGCCTTGCGGAGCGTCGCATCGGCGGGTCGGACTTCCAGCATGTGGCCTCGTGGAATCCAAGCCTCGAACGTGACTTCCTTGGGTTCGCTGGTCGCCTCGAACGAACCGATCCATGACAGGAGCGGCGCCCCGGAGGTGCAA
>JABDKS010000563.1 GCA_013002105.1 Pirellulaceae bacterium
CAGATCGTTAATACCGACCAGCTAGGCATCGTCACGTTGCCAACTGTTGGTTCGCCGTCCGGCCAGCGTCCCGCGCTAAATGCGCCCGACGGACTCTTCACCCTCAACGCCGAACAGAATACTCAAATATCCAATGTCACGATCGACAACACGGGTCCTGGCATTCGCGCCGGGATCTTTACCGGCCCCGGCACGCTGAACGTCAATCGCACCGACATCACCGGTGGTTTGGTTGGGATCGACATCTTCAACCCAGCAGGAACGCTCACCTTTACAGACGTGACGGTGAACGATCCAACCGACGCCGGCATCCAGATTAACGGCGGCAGCGGTTTGGTCTTGTTCGATAATAGCGGGATCAATAACAGTTCCGGTGGAACGGCAGTCCGCGTCACGGGCGGACACAATGGCCAATTGATTTTCAATCCAGGCACGTCGATCACATCGACCAGCGGAGACGGACTGCAGTTCGACGACGCCGACGGCACTTACAACTTCAACGGTACAACCACCTTGAACGGTGGTGATGCGGGCATTGACATTCTCGGCGGCTCGGCCGGCACATTCACGTTCACCGACACTACAATCACCGATCCTACCGGGACCGGTATCGAAATCACCGGCGGCAGCTCAACCTTTACCTTCGGCGGAACCAGCAACCTCAATAAAAGCACCGGCGGTAGCACGCTGCATGTTCAGGGCGGCCACACCGGAATAGTCATCTTTGAACCCGGAACCGGACTATCGGCCACCGGAACGGGTGCGGGTGACGGACTGCAGTTCGACGACGCCGACGGCATGTATGACTTTCGCGGCCAAGTGCAACTCAACGGTGGCGACGCGGGCATCGACATCCTCGGTGACTCGGCCGGAACGTTCACGTTCACTGACACGACGATCACCAATCCTGTCGGTACGGGGATCGATATCACCGGGGGAAGTTCGACCATCACGTTCGACGGCCTCAGTAGTGTGACGAAGGATAACAGCGGGAGCACCGTCCGCGTTCAAGGTGGCCACGACGGCACGATCACGTTTAACCCCAACACCGGAATCTCCGCCTCCGGAGCCGGTGCCGGCGACGGACTGCAGTTCGACGACGCCGACGGGACCTATGACTTTGGCGGTACGGTCACCCTCAATGGAGGCGATGCCGGTATCGATATTCTCAGCGACTCGGCTGGAACCTTCACTTTCTCCGACACGACCTCCATCACGAACACAACCCCGTCCAACGCAGGCATCAACATCGATAATTTCGGTGCTGGACAATTCGACTTCGCCGGTAACATCGTCGGTGCAAGCGGCGGCGGCGAGTTAGTCAGGATTGATACGACAGCCGCCGGATCGACCATCAACTTCAACAACAGTGGTGCGAATTCGATTGTTGGTAACGGTGCCGGCAACGTAACTATTTTCGACGCCGACGGCACTGTTGCGTTCACCGTTCCGATCACAATTCAAGATCCGTCAAACTCGTTTCTTCTCACCGGCATCAGCATCTTTGGCGGCAGCGGTGACATCAACTTCGCCGCAACTGACATCGTTCTACCTAACGATGGTTTTAACACTGGGGTTGAAATCAACAGTCATTCTGGCTCGATCACATTTGATGATCTGACGATTGACGTGAACGGTTCGGGAACGCCCGGAAACGGAATGACGGGCCTGTCAGTGTTTAACGCAGGCACGATCAATATCACCGGCAACAATTCCATTGACATCACCGGTGGTCCCGGAATTGAACTAAACGGCGCCAACACGATCGACATGACGTTCGGCAGCATCACCGCCACCAACAGTCAGGACGGATTTGGCGGCGGCAGCGGCATTACTCTGACAAATGTCGGCGGCGGCACCTTCGATGTCACGGGGACCACCACCGTTGACGGAGCCAACGGCGCAGCGGGAATCGGTATCAATATCGACGATTCAGTAGGCACGTTCACATTCGCTAGCATCGATATCAACAACACGACTCTTGAAGGAATCGCCATCGGTTCCCTGTCTGGAAATCCTGGAACGGTCAACATCAATGGCGGAACAGTCAGCAATCCAGGGCGGAATGGCGCCAGGGTGAACAACGCGGGCCGCGTGAACCTGACCAATACGACCATCAACGGATCGACCGATCGCGCTGCGGTCAATATCACTGCCAGTAGTGGAACGTCGTTTATCACATCCGCCAACGGCACCTTTGCAGTTCCTGGTGGAAACGCCGATGGCGTTGAAATCACGACCAGCGACACGAGCATTCTGTGCTTGCATTCAACCGGCAGCGATGCAACCGGATCCGGCACGGGCTTCGGGCTCGATCTGATCCAAACCGGCACGTCCACGCTGGGAATCACGCAAGCCGACTTAACCGACTTTCAAAACGACAACACTGGCACCGGTTCGCTCAACACGACCGGCACGATCAGCTTCAATTGTGCCATTCCCAACGGCACGCCGCTTCTGTCGGATGCGGCGAGCAGCGTGATAGCGAGCCAGTCGGCTATCGACCCTAGCTCCGATCACGTCGCCGAACCAACCGGTACAGTGATCGACACCACCACGTCGATTTCCGACCCGCCTCGCCCAAATCGAACGACAGAGTCCAACGAGGCTACTGAGGGCACTGTCGATGCACTTGGCGATGTCGAGGTAGTCAGCATGCTCGATGCATCGATGCTTTCCACCATCGTCGACGCGGCCCTTCACCGATGGGCGGCGACGGGACTCGATGTTAGCCAAATCGCGGCCCTGAATGCCATCGAGTTCTCATTGGCGAAC
The DNA here is from genome assembly GCA_013002105.1 of Pirellulaceae bacterium. Next base: position 2,776 of record JABDKS010000563.1, read on the forward strand.
CTGCCTGGTTGGTATCTCGCATCCACCAATGGCAACTCAGTGCAGATCGATATTGATGGCGGCGACCAAGGTTGGTTCATCGATCCTACACCCATGGATGATTCGGAGGTTGGTAACGGATCGGCCGCTGGCATGGACTTGCTGACAACCGTGATGCACGAAATGGGTCATGTCCTGGGCCTGCCAGACACGTACGATCACGACGACGCTGGCGATCTGATGTTCGGTTTCCTGGCGCTGGGGTCACGACGGTCGCCACACATAGACCGAGCCGATGGCGCGGTTGCCGGCAGCATCACGTCGACGTCCTTCATCGGCACACCGATCGACATCGGCACCCTCCCGGCGGGCAAGGGAGTCACGATCACGTTCGATGCGTCGGTCAATTCGCCGCTGCCACAGTCGGTAATGCAAGTCTCCAATCAAGGCCTCATCAGTGGTAGCAATTTTGATGCAATCAACACGGATGATCCAGACACACCCGCAATCGACGACCCAACGGTGACACCGATCGATAACGTGACTGCCACATGCAGTACGATCGTGACGACCACATTGGACGTCGTCGACCCGGCCGACGGCGTGACCTCCCTGCGCGAAGCGATCATCTGTTCCAATACCGAGCCGGGCGTGCAAACGATCTCGTTCGCGATTGCGGGCACCGGCGTGCAGAAAATTCAGCCGGCCTCCGCACTGCCAAGCATTATCGACACGGTCGTCATCAGGGGTTTCACACAAACCGGTGCGACTGCCAACACCGCGGCAATCGACCAAAGCATCGATGCGGTTTATCAAATCGAACTCGATGGCAGCCTGGCAACTTCAAGCTTCTCTGTGTTGAACCTGGCCGATGGCAGCAGCGGCAGCACGGTGCAAGGACTCGTCATCAACGGCTTTACCGGACCCGCGATCAGAATCGCCGACAGCCATGACAACATCATTTCGGGAAACTTCATTGGTACCGACGCGCTGGGGGCCACGGCTCTGGGCAACTCCCTCGGAATCCTCATCGTCAATGGGAACGACAATCTGATCGGAGGCACGACCCCGGATGCTCGCAACGTGGTTTCGGGAAACAGTGGTTCAGGAATCGAGATTGTTGCATCGGCGGGGAGCACGGCAACAGGAAATCGAATCCAAGGTAACTTCATCGGCACAACCAAGGCGGGCACGATGGCGGCGGCCAACGATGGTCACGGCATTTTGATACTCGCCAGTACTGCCAATCTGATCGGTGGTGATACCGTGGCCGCCAGAAATGTCATCTCAGGCAATCTGGGTTCGGGCGTCGAATTGCAAGACAACGCAGCCAACAACCAAGTCTTTGGCAATTTCATTGGCACCGATTTGACCGGCAATGCCGAGATAGCCAACAGTGAATACGGAGTCGGCCTTTACAACGCGCAAGATAACTTGATCGGGGACGCAACCACTACCGTAGGAACCGGTCGCGGCAATGTGATTTCAGGCAACAGAGAGAGTGGTGTCGACATCGACTCCGGTTCGATCGCCATCGGAGATCCGTCCACCGGCAATATCGTTCGCGGCAATATCATCGGCCTCAATGCGGCGGGAACGGCAGGCCTGGGTAACGACGAGCAGGGTGTTGCAATCATTAATTCGTCCAACAACACCATCGGCGGCCCCGATCCGGACGATGGCAACCTGATTTCCGGTAATTTTCTTGAAGGCGTTTTGATCGCCAGCCAAAACGTTGGAACCGCAGCCGATGCGGGCTCCGGATTCAACCTCGTGCAAAACAACTCGATCGGAATCGACATCGCCGGCGACGATCAGGGAAATAGCCAAGCGGGTGTCGTGATCTCTGATGCGATCAGCAACACCATCGCCGATAATCGGATCGCATTCAATTCAACGCAAAGCGAAAGCACTGGAATCGAAGTGCTATCGGGTACTGGCAATGTATTCTTGCGTAATTCGATCTTCGACAACCCCGGCTTGGGAATCGATTTACAAAGCGACGGCGTCACGCCCAACGACCTGGGCGACACAGACGTTGGCGCAAACAATTTGCAAAACTATCCCATGCTGACGTCAGCGACGACCGACACGTCGACGGTCGTGCGCGGAGAACTTAACAGCCTGCCAAATCAAAGCTATCGGATCGAATATTTCGCCAACCCCGTCGCCGATGATTCTGGCTTCGGCGAAGGTAAATCGTTTCTTGGATTCGAGAATGTCACCACCGATTCGGCGGGAACCGCACCGATCATCTTCACATCACCCTCGCTCGTTCCCGCCGGCCAATTCATTACTTCGACCGCGACGCTACTCCAAGTCAATGGGACAGAGACGTTTGTTGAAACATCCGAATTCTCCAATGCCGTGCTCGTTGACGGAGTCGTCATTCCACAAGCCGATCTGTCACTGACCAAATCGGTCGATGCCTCAACCGCAACCGAAGGTCAAACCGTGACCTTTACCGTCACGCTGACGAACTCCGGACCCGATGCAGCGACCAACATCTCGGTGGCCGATGGGATACCGGCTGGATTGTCTAATCCGACCGCTACTCCCACTACGGGAGCATTTTCCAACGGAATTTGGACCATCGCATCTTTGGCAAGCGATGAAGTCGCTACGTTAACCGTTACCGGCCAAGTCGCCGCCGGTGCAACGCTGATCAACAACACTGCCGAACTGATCGCGGTCGATCAAGCCGATCCGGACTCGACACCTAACAACCAAAACCCTGCCGAGGACGACCAAGACTCCGCTTCGGTCACTGTCACGACCGTCCCAACCGCCGATCTGTCATTGATCAAGACGGTCAGTACCGCAACCGCAACCGAAGGTCAAACGGTCACGTTCACAGTCACACTGAACAACGCCGGACCCGATGCGGCGACCAACATTGCTGTCTCCGATACGCTACCACCTGGATTATCCAATGCGACCGGCACTCCCACCACGGGGACATTTGCCAACGGAGTCTGGACCATCGCGTCGTTAGCCAGCGGCGCCAATGCAACCTTGACCGTTGTCGGCCAGGTCGCCGCCGGTGCGACGGTAATCAACAACACTGCCGAACTGATCGCGGTCGATCAAGCCGACCCCGACTCGACACCCAACAACCAAAACCCTGCCGAAGATGACCAAGATTCTGCCAGCATTGCTATATCAGCACCCCCGCAACAAGTCGCCGATCTGTCACTCGTTAAAACGGTCAACAACGACCGCGCGACGATTGGCCAAGACATTGTCTACACAATTCAGTTGACCAATTCGGGTCCCAACAATGCCACCAACGTATCCGTACTGGATCGGCTGCCGACAGGCTTGAACTTTGTACGGTCCGTGCCCAATGTTGGAACCTACAATGACAGAACGGGTATTTGGACGGTCGGGAATTTGAATGTCGGCCAAACCGTTGGGCTACAAATTGTCGCAACGGTCAATACCAATCAACCGATCAGCAATAGCGCCGAAGTCCTGAGCTCCGACCAGTTTGATCCCGATTCCACTCCCGGCAACAACGTCGACGGCGAGGATGATCAGTCCGCTGCTGACATCGGTGCCTGCTTGACCGGCGGGCCGCTGCAGGCGGGACCCAACAGACTGACTTACTCCTGCGTCACGCCCGGCGGATTTGCGGGATTTGTGGTGGGTACCCAACTGGGTAGCCATTTCTTTGACAAGTACGGCGTCACCGTCGACATCGCGGACCCCAGTGTGCCGGCGATCGGCCTGGGCAACATCAACGGCGTGGCAACCGTCTTGGTGGAACTGACCGCTGCCCAAGTCCAACAGGACCTGATTTTTCAAGCGTTCGAGATGCTACCCACACCGAGCGTCAGCAACACGCTGTTCTTGTCGAACGTTCAGGAGCGATTCGACATTAACGCCAGCGGCGAAGTATCGCCGTTGGACGCCCTGCTGATCATCAACAAACTGGCTGACGACGCGTTCGCCGCCCAAGGTGAAACACCGCTCGCAGCCGACCTCAAATATGATGTCAACGGCGATGGAACGGTTTCGCCACAAGATCTAATCGCAGTGCTGAATTGGCTCAGCGATCAAGCAGACTTCGGCAACGGCGAAGAAGCATCGAGTGCAATCGATAGCTTGGCCGATTTCTCAACCTCAGAGGCCGATGAGCTCGACGACGACCTCCTACAACAGCTAGCCGACGACCAAGTCGGACTGACTTTCTAGCTCGCGACTTCCCGCGAATCATTACGGGGGGATACTGCTTCGGTCTTAGCAGACGGACAGGTGCAAAAAATGGAATCGTATTGGCTGCGCATTCTTGATCATCCGCCATGCTTTCACGTATGCGACATTTCGCACATCCCGTGACACCCTGTCACGCTCCCATTTCTTTCCCATAAAAATGGCCGCCGAATCGAAGAAATGGTCCAACCGAAATGGCTGGAAATTAAGGTGTGGCGTTCGGATCAAAGAACACTGCTTACCTGAGTGCATTGGGTGGTTTTGGCTGGTTGGGAAGACTGGCGGGCGGTCTCACTCAAGCGATCATGCTCTCGGTCAGACAACCAATTCCCAAGGACGTCGATTCGTTACTTGATGTTCTTGGCCCTTCATTTGCCGGTTTACCAACAACGCGTTGAAACGGGATCAAGATAGCCAACGTGATTTTCATTGCGTGATTGGCGAGTTCACACTTGCGTGGGCGTTGCGCGCGACGGAGAGGTATGTACGGAAAAACAATTGCAGGGCGGCAGGACGCCGTTTGGATCGACGAATATTTGATGCCGCTGCCTGGAGTAATCAACCTAGTGTTCCATCTAACGAAAAACGTCGCGTCAACTGGTAGGGCCGGTTCCTACCGGCCGATTGCGTTCGGCCGGTAGGAACCGGCCCTACGACGAAGCGACATTTTGCGATGGTTAAAACCACTACGTCGTCATCGCGTTTGTCGTAAGCGGTGACAATGCTCCTGAAGGTCTAGGAAAAATTGCGAACGAACCTGGATAAAAATGGGTGTGAGTGCACCCGGACGACTGAATCAACGCACAGACATCTGCATGAGCAAAAAGAGAACTGCACGAGCAATTAGAGAAACAGGGCGAGCGACGGGAGCGTGGCAGCCAACGCATAACAAGCGTGATCAATTTGTTCGGGGCCGAATGAGATTGACTTGATTTTACTTCTTGAGTTTTAGGTGCCGACGCGATGAACAAACGACGACTGCGCAGGAGCAGAACGCAACGACAGACGAATCCACGAGGGCAACGAAGACGGATCTTTCTGGAGCAACTCGAGCAGCGGCGGCTGCTTGCAACTGTCAACGTCACAACGACGATGGACGTAGACGATGGGGATGTTTCCTCCCTTGCTGCGCTCAACACCACCCCGGGAGCCGACGGTCTGATTTCGCTGCGTGAAGCAGTTCGTGCTGCCAACAACACATCGGGCGATGACGAAATTGTGTTGGCAGCGGGCGTTTATTCTTTAACCGTTGCCGGCGACAACGAGGACGCTGCGGCCACCGGCGATTTGGACATCACGGATGGCCTAACGATCAGGGGTGTGAGTGCCGGCGCCACAACGATCGACGCGAGTGGACTAGACGTCGACGGGACTGGTTTCGGCTATGGCGATCGCGTCTTCGATGCCTTTGGCGTTTCGCTGAACCTGCAAGACGTGACGATACGCAATGGGAATGTTCGTGGTGATGGCGGCGGTCTTCGCAACGACGGGGGTGCCGTCACGCTCAACAACGTTGTCATGAACGACAACTTCGCCGAAGGCAATATTCCCGGCGGTGGTGGAGCGATCTACCACACCGGCGGCAGCACGCTGAACATCGATAACTCGCAGTTTTTTCACAACTGTACGGTGATCATCGGCAGCGGCGGCGCACTGTTTAATGACAATAGCGAAGTCACGATCAGCGACAGCGTTTTTGATGGCAATGCCACCGCCGAACATGGTGGCGCGATTTACACACGCGGAGTGACCGGTACCAACGCCACATTGACCATCTTTGACAGCACAATCATCAACAATGGGCCGGTTGGTCCGTTACAAACCAAGTTCGGCACGACCGATGGCGGAGGCATTTACAACGATAATGACACCGTGATGATCCACGGCAGCACGATTAGCAACAACGAAGCGATTCGCGATGGGGGCGGTATCTTTACAAAAAGTTCGTCGCTATCGAGCGCGACACTTGAGTTGTTTCAAACCACGCTTGCCGGGAACACGGCGGGTGGGGAAGGAGGTGGCATCTCCAATCAAGGTGATGCGGTGCGGCTGGAAAACGTCACCATCAGCGGCAATTCAGCGGGCGAATATGGCGGCGGGATCTATCAGGGCGTCGACACCGGGCCTCCTGGCAGCATCCGATCATTGAATGTGACGATCAACGCCAACACGGCTCCGCTGGGCAGCAACCTTTTCAATGATCGAAGTGGTTCGACGATCGAATTGCAAAATACGATCGTTGCGGCCGGCGTGGGTAGCGGCAATTGCGACGGTCCGATCACGTCGTTGGGCAATAACCTCGAAGACGCGGACACTTGCGGATTTCTGCAGGGTGATTTCCCCAATACCGACCCGTTGCTCGACCCGTTGGCGAACAATGGCGGCACAGCCCTGACACATGCACTCGCGTTTGACAGCCCAGCGATCGACGCAGCCAATACGGCTGCCGCTCCCCTAGAAGACCAACGACGCGTATCGCGGCCCGTCGGCGCCAACGCTGACATCGGCGCGGTCGAGTTCGTTGCCGAGATTTCCGGCGTTAAGTACGAAGACGTCAACGGAAACGGCATCGTCGATCAAGCCGACGTACCGCTGCCGGGTTGGACTATCTTTCTGGATGGTTTCGGCCAAAGCACTCCCAACGGCGTGCTCGATGCGGGTGAACCGGTAGCAATCACCGATGACGCTGGTGAGTTCGTCTTTTCAGTTCCCTTTCCCGGTGATTTTTTCGTCACCGAACAGTTACAGAGCGAGTGGGTCGGAATCGGCGGGGCACAGCGTGTAACCTTGGCCGAAGGTCAGACCGTGGAGATCGATTTCTTGAACTTCGTGCCCGGTTCGATTCACGGATTCAAGTTCGAGGACGTCGACCAAAGCGGCACGTATGACCCGCAGGTCGATCGTCCCTTGCCCGGTGTCACGTTCACGTTGACCGGCACCGACGGCCTGGGCAATCCTGTCCCGGCGCTACTGTCCACGGCGACCACTGACGCTAACGGCGAGTTCGCCTTTGTCGGCCTGAACCCGACCGGCGCAAGCAGTCCCAGCGGTTTGTTGTTTGGACCGTCGGCACAGAATGAATTCGACGTCTTTGTTCAAAGAGACGGCGACACCTTTGTCGACCTGGCGACTGCCGACTTGAACCAGACCACGGGAGTGACATTCCGTTCAACCTTTGCGAACTTCCCTGCGCCGGGGCAAGCGATTGACGGCCCGGTGGTTAACTTTGCCACCCCGCCGGGCATCATTGGAACAAGGGCTGGCGGAGCCGCCGATGGCCAGAGTCGCTACGAAATCGTCTTCGATACGCCTCAAAGCCGCGCGGCAGTGTTACGGCCGTGGTCGACGTTTTCGCTGACCCGATTTTATGCCGGCGACACGTTGCTGGCCGAACACCAGAACAGCACGGGCACCGAGTTCGTCGGATTCATCTCCGACTCGGCCGATTCGGCCGACTGGATCACCCGCATTGAACTCGACGGATTGCCAGAAGACGTCGGTGGTCGTGACGTGTATCAAGTCGGCGTGACCGACGATCTCTACTTCGGCACCGCAACCAGCGGCTACACCGTCACCGAAACGGTCCCAGCCGGCTCCACCGCCACGACACCGACCAGCTTCACCACTGACCTGCTCAGCCGTCAGGAACTGGTAGCGATGGCGGGGCAAGCGATGCTCCATCCTATCGAGCGACTGAGCGAAGATAGCGCTGGGATCGGGGGCAACGACCAGAGCCAGAGCCTCTCAATCAGCGCCGACGGTCGCTTTGTCGCCTTCGCGTCGGAGGCAAGTAATTTAGTCCCGGGAGATACCAACGGCACCCGTGACATATTTGTCTTCGACCGCCAGACGGGCGCGATGGAACTCGTCAGCGTGGACAATGAGGGGAATCAGGCTGAGCAGGCGAGCTTCGAGCCCTCGATCAGTGCAGACGGCCGTTTTGTCGCCTTTTTTTCACTCTCGGATGGTCTAGTTCCAGATGATACAAACGGACAATATGACGTCTTCGTCTATGACCGTCAGACGGATGAGGTTGAACGTGTCAGCCTCGACAATGCAGGCATCGAGGGTAATGGCAGCAGTTCGACGCCCTCGATCAGCGCGGACGGGCGTTTCGTGGGCTTTAGTTCTCTCGCGACCAATCTGGTTCCGGGAGATACCAACGACCAAAATGATGTGTTTGTTTTCGACCGCCAAACCGGCGTGATCGAGCGAGTGAATGTCAGCGATGCCGCGTTGGAGGCGGACGACTGGAGCGGCAACCCGTCGATCAGCGCCGACGGTCGATTCGTGGCTTTTGAGTCACATGGGACCAACCTGGTCCCGGGGGATACCAACGCCGTAATTGACATTTTTGTTTACGACCGACAGTCCGACACGATTGAGAGCGTGACACAGGGAGACACCAACAGCTTCAACCCTTCGATCAGTGCCGACGGTCACTTCGTGGCTTTCGAGTCATTCGCGAGCAATCTAGTTCCAGGAGATACCAACAACCGAGGTGACGTGTTTGTTTTCGACCGCCAAATCGGCACGACCAAGTTGGTCAGCATGGACGATAACGGCGTGCAAGGAAACAACGAGAGCTTTCGACCCTCGATCAACGGAGACGGTCGTTTTGTAGCCTTCCAATCGTTCGCGACGAATCTGGTCCCGGGAGACACCAACGACGCCATCGACGTCTTTGTCTATGACCGACAGACCGACGCGGTCAAGCGGGTGAGCGTGGACAAGGCTGGAAATGAAGGTAATAGCAATAGTTCGATGCCCTCGATCAGTGCCGATGGCGGTTTGGTGGCGTTTCTTTCGCGTGCGAGTAACTTGGTCACGGGAGACGCAAACAATACGGACGACGTTTTTGTAAAAACGATTTCGTCGGTTCGAACCGAAGTCGTCATCGGCGCTCCGCTGATGTTCGGTAATGTCGCCCCAACGGAGGTGATGATCTCGGGAACGAAGTATGAAGACGTCAATGGCAACGCGATCGTCGATCAATTTGATGTGCCGCTGCCTGGCTGGACGATTTTCTTGGACGGGTTCGATGGCAGCACTCCTAACGGCATTCCCGACGCGGGTGAACCGACGGCGATCACCGATGCCTCGGGCGGTTACAGCTTTTCGGTCCCCACAGACGGAACCTATTTCGTCACCGAAGTCGTGCAGCCCGATTGGGTCGCCTCCGGCGACGTCCAGCAGGCGGTCGACTTGGGCAGCGGTTCGGTTTCTGCGATTGATTTCTTGAACTTCGTACCCGGTTCGATTCATGGATTCAAATTCGAGGACGTGGACCAAAGCGGCACGTATGACCCGCAGGTCGATCGTCCCTTGTCCGGTGTCACGTTTACGCTGACCGGTACCGATGGTCTAGGCAATCCCGTCCCCACGCATCTGTCCACAGCGACCACCGACGATAACGGCGAGTTCGCCTTCGTCGGCCTGAACCCGACCGGCACGAACAGCTACACCGTCACCGAAACGGTCCCAGCCGGATCCACCGCCACGACACCAACCAGCTTCACCACGGAACTAATGAGCCGTCAAGAACTGGTGGCGATGGCGGGGCAGGCGATGCTGGGCATCCAACGCGTCGCCATCAGTAACAGTGGTATGGAGTCAGATGATTCAAGTTTCAACAGTGCCATCAGCGCGGATGGCCGCTACGTTGCTTTCGCGTCGGGCGCGTCAAACCTGGTTCCCGGTGACACGAACGATCGAGACGATATTTTCTTCTTGGACCGCCAGACCGGTGTGCTCGAACGAATCAGCGTCGCCAACGATGGTACGGAAGGCAACAGCAGTAGTGACGAGACCTCGATCAGTGCTGATGGTCGCTTCATATCCTTCGTGTCGGACGCGTCCAATTTAGTTCCCGGTGATACAAACGACGACACGGACGTCTTTGTCTTTGACCGTCAGACTCGCACCGTCCAGCGCGTAAGTGTGAATGACTCGGGCGTGGAAGCCGACAACGACAGTGACGAATCGATCATGAGCGCGGACGGCCGTTTCGTGGCCTTCCATTCGAGTGCGACCAATCTGGTGCCCGGCGACACCAACGGCACCGACGACGTATTTGTGTTTGACCGTCAAACCAATACGATCGAGCGCGTCAGCGTGGCCAGCGATGGCACACAGGCCAATGATTTCAGCGGCGAGCCCGCAATCAGTGCCGACGGTCGTTTTGTCGCGTTTGAGTCGCAAGCAACGAATTTGGTCCCAGGTGATACCGACAGTTTCGACGATGTTTTTGTTTTTGACCGTCAGACCGATACGATCCGTCGCATCAGTGAGAACGCTGCGGGAACGGTGGGCAACCAAAATAGTTTCGAGCCTTCGATCAGCGCGGACGGACGTTTTGTGACCTTCAGTGCGTTCGCCAGCAATTTGGTGCCCGGGGATACCAACGGGCAAACGGACGTGTTCGTGTTCGACATGCAAACTGGTCTGCTGGATCTCGTCAGCGTGGACGATGCCGGAGTGCAGGGCAACGCGTCCAGCTCTAGCGACGACGCTGCGATTAGTGCCGACGGACGTTACGTGGCCTTTGCCTCGTCGGCAACCAATTTAGTACCGGGCGACACCAACGACGCCCTCGACGTGTTTGTGTTCGACCTCCAGACACGCCTGATCAAGCGGATTAGCGTGGACGCGACGGGCGCGCAGGGAGACGGTACCAGCGGCAATCCGAAGATCAGCGACGATGGGCGGTTTGTTTCCTTTGGATCCAGAGCGACCAATTTGGTGCCCGGAGACACGAACGATAGCTATGAAATTTTTGTTACTGCTGTCAACCAATTGCAAAGCGAAGTCGTGCTCGGCGCTCCGCTGATGTTCGGTAACGCGGTGGCGGAGGTGCCAACGGCGCCGGGATTTGACAAAGTGTTCGCACCCAACCCGATCGTCGTGGGCGGCACGTCGACGCTGACGTTTACGATCGACAATTCGGCCAACTCGGTTGCGGCCAGCGGCCTGGCATTCACTGACACCCTGCCCGTCGGGGTGGGAGATATTGGAGGGGGAGTGTTCGTGCCGGTGCTCGAAATTGAGATCGCTTCACCGTCCAACGCCGCGACCACCTGCGGTGGCACTGTGACGGCGGTCGAAGGAAGCAGCGACATCACGTTTAGTGGCGGTACGGTCGCGGCGGCCTCCACCTGCAGGGTGACGGTGGACGTGACGAGTAACGTGGTCGGTAACGGTAGCCACGTTAATACTTCGGGTGATCTGACATCCTCGTTGGGTAACAGCGGTAACGCCAGCGATACCCTATTCGTCAACCAGGTCACCGGTGCGGCGCCGAACATTTCCGCGCCAGTGGCTTTGTCGACCAACGAGGACACTACGCTGAGTTTAGCGGGCATTGCGGTCGACGATCCCGACAGCACCTCTTTAACCATTGATTTGGCGGTCAACGATGGTCGCCTGGATCTGACATCATCTAGCGGCTTGACTGCGATCTCCCAAATAAGCGAGGGGAATCTCACTTTTACCGGTCCGCTCAGCGATGTGAACGCAGCACTGAATTCGGTGACCTATACGCCAAGGCTTGACTTCAACGACGGTGATCAACTGTTAATCAGGGCCAGCGACGGAGTCGAAACTGACGACCACACGATCGACATCACGATCAATCCGATCAACGATGGCCCCATCAATACGGTGCCCGGCCCTCAATCGGTCTTCAACACCGACACCCTGAGCTTCGCTCCTGGCTTCTTCTCGGCCTCGGACGTCGACGCCAGCACGCTCGAAGTCAGTTTGTCAGTCACGCAGGGCATCGTGTCACTCGGCTCCACCAGCGGACTTCAGATCACCGGGAACAATTCCACGTCGCTGACCGCCACCGGATCGATCACCAATCTCAACACCGCACTGGGAGACCTGATTTACGATCCGATCGATACCTTCATCGGCACCGATACGCTGACCATGACCACCAGCGATTTGGGGCAAACGGGCGCCGGCGGCCCCATGTCCGACACCGATACGGTGTCGATCACCGTCACGCCTCCACAAGTTCCCTTGGTGGTCGACGACTCCTACCAGGCAGACGAGGGCACCGGGTCGTTTACGCTGACGCCCGATCCGCGGGACAATGACCTGAGAGATTCGGGGGCGACACTCAATGTGACGGGCGTTAGTCCGTTGAGTACGCAGGGTGGATCGCTCAATTTTTCAAGCGATACCTTCACTTATACGCCCCCTACCGACTCCGACTTTTTCGGGACCGAGACCTTCACCTACACGATCCAGCAGGACCCCGCGCCCAGCACCACCGGTGACAGCACCGATAGCGGGACGATTACCATCGAGATTCAACCTATCAACGACGGTCCCATCAACAGCATTCCCGGATCCGTGTTTGTCGATGAAGACAATGACCTGTCATTCAGCGGCCTGAACTTAATCAGTGTCCAGGACATCGATGCCGGCACCGGCGATGTCACGGTGACCTTGACCGTCAACAGCGGCATGCTGAACGTAACGAACACCGGCGGCGTGCAGGGCAACGGTAATAATCAGCTGACGATCAACGGCACGGTCTCTCAGGTCAACAACACGCTGGGCGGATTGACTTACACGCCGCAAGACAACTTCTTTGGCAGTGATGCACTCGTCGTCAACACCAACGACAACGGCAACACCGGCGCGACCGCGCTCTCCGATAACGACACGGTCAACATCACAATCAACCCGATCAACGACGCGCCAACCCTGGTCGTGCCGGGCCAGCAGTCCTTCTTCACCGATTTTGACAATCGCTTTTCACAAGCCGATAACAACGCGTTTCAAGTCGATGACGTGGACGCTGGGGCGAATGACGTACGACTCGATTTGACGATTCCTGACGGAGAGCTGACGCTTGACAATACAGCCGGGCTGATCGTCTCGATGAACCCGGGCGACAACAACGGCATCCGTCTGGTCGGCAGCATCGACGATATCAATCGCTCACTGGCCGACGGACTGACCTATCGCGTGGGAACGACGGGTGACCGCACGCTCAACGCCCTGGTCAACGACCTGGGCAATACCGGCGACCCACCTCCCGGCGCCGGCAACCAACTCACGGCGTCATCATCCGTGCTGGTGGGAGTGGCTGACGAGGATGATTCCTGCCTGACCGGCGGACCCCTGCAGGTGGGACAAAACCGGCTGACGTACTCCTGCGCCACGCCGGGCGGATTCACGGCCTTCGTCGTGGGAACCGAACTGGGTAGTCATTTCTTTGACAAGTATCGTGTCACCGTCGACATCGCCGATCCCAGCGTGCTGGCAATCGGATTGGGC
>JABDKS010000564.1 GCA_013002105.1 Pirellulaceae bacterium
AAACTTGACAGTGACAATGCCCTCGGTTGGTTGCGGTGGAATGTCCATGTAGGCACCCGGGTAAACGAGACGACTTTCCAATAGCACCAGCAGTAGCATCACTGCAGCGTAACCGATGGCCGCCGTACGTATTACGACGCTGAACAATCGACGCCAAGGGCGACGGCCGGGTTGCATCGGATCCGATTGAGAATCAGTTGACCGGCTGTTGTGAACGTCGGTTTTGTCAGGCACCGTGAATCGCCTTGTCGAGTTACTGATGAGATACAGATGAGATACAGATGAGATACAGATGAGACACCAAATGGGGTTGTATCGATTGTGACGTACATCAATCAATCGTTTCAATGGTACTGATGTGATCATGGCAGTCGAAAAGGACTAACTGGGTGCTATTTTTGCCTGAAGCACGTTGATCAGGCAAATAATTGGATTTGCAAGCCAGAGCGAGGCAAACGCGATGTTGAAACTTGGCGCAGTGAATGACCCGACGACCGGCGCGGCACAACTGCGCAAATGGCGGTATGGCCGAATCGTGATGCGCGATGGACGCTTGGTCGAAATCCAACGTCGATTGAGTTGCGGGTCCGTTTCGATGGCTCAAGTTTGGTGGCAAGCGAAATACGGACGCAGCGACGACACGATTTGTTGGCTCGATTACCACCAGCCGTTCGGTATGCCGGCGTTTTTGACTTTGGATTACGTGCGATCAGGCAGCCAAGCTGGCTACAAGACTTTTGTGGGTGCATGTCATGTCTTGAACGAGATTGCTCGGATTCGAGGTGCACAGGCGATCGTGGCGCACGTCTCCAACGGAAATATCTCCGATCGATTCCTGCAGCGAATGGGCTACGAGCGTCATATGCAGAATTGGTCGGGACGCCATTGGATTCGCAGGTTCTACGACGGCTACCCCGAATCGGTGCTGCACCGATACATTTCGCCGGCCCAGATTGCCTGATCGACCAGCGAGTTGACCCAACAATGTGTCAGCCGTGATGACTGGATCAGTCTTCGTCTTGCAGGCTTGCCAGCACGGAGAAATCCTCCAGCGTCGACGTATCGCCGGCAACTTCTTTCCCGGCCGCGATGTCTCTGAGCAATCGACGCATGATCTTACCGCTTCGTGTTTTCGGAAGTGTTGCTGTGAACCGCACGTCGTCGGGTTGAGCCAGTGCACCGATTTGCTCGCGCACATGTAACCGGAGTTCTTTACGTAATTCTTCGTCCGGTTCGCGATCACGGATTGTCACAAACGCTGCGATTGCCTGGCCTTTTAAGTCATGTGGTCGTCCAACCACCGCTGCTTCGCACACCGCATCGTGGCTGACGAGCGCACTTTCGACTTCGATTGTGCTGAGTCGATGCCCAGAGACATTAATGACATCGTCGATGCGTCCCATGATCCAGTAGTAACCATCTGCGTCTTGGCGTGCGTTATCGCCGGTCAGGTACTTGCCAGGGACTGTTGCCCAATACTGCTCTTTGAATCTTTCGGGGTCTCCGTAGATGCCGCGGAGCATCCCAGGCCACGGTTCACCGATGCAGAGCATGCCGCCATGATCTGGATCAACGGGATTACCCGATTCATCAAAAATTTCGGGGATGACGCCTGGCAATGGTTTGGCGCACGATCCCGGTTTGGTGGCCGTGATCCCAGGCAGTGGACTCATCATGATGCCGCCGGTTTCGGTTTGCCACCAGGTATCGACGATTGGGCAATTTCCGCCACCGATCTTCTCGTGATACCACATCCACGCTTCGGGATTGATACCTTCGCCTACGCTGCCGAGTAATCGTAGGCTTGATAGGTCATGCTTTTCAACGTGCTCGTCACCCCACTTGATGAACGCTCGGACTGCCGTCGGTGCCGTATACAAAATCGTGACCTTGTATTTCTCGACCAAATCCCAGAATCGATCCTCGGCCGGATGATTCGGGGCGCCTTCGTACATCAAGCAGGTTGCCCCGGCGGAAAGCGGTCCGTACACAATGTAGCTGTGTCCGGTGATCCAACCACAATCGGCGGTACACCAGTAGATGTCATCGTCGCGATGATCAAACACCCACTGAAATGTACGTTTTGCCCACAGGTTGTAGCCAGCGGTCGTGTGAAGGATGCCTTTGGGTTTACCAGTGCTACCGGACGTGTAAAGAATGAACAAACTAGCTTCGCTATCTAGCGGCACGGCAGGCAGTTCGCCCGGTTGCGTGTCGACCACGTCGTGCCACCACACGTCACGTCCTTGGGTCATCGGCACGCCGTCTTGTCCGGTCCGGCGTAGCACCAGACAGTTTTGAACCGTTGGCGATTTTGCGAGTGCCTGATCGACGGTTTCTTTTAGCGGCAAAACCTTTCCGCGACGATTCAGTCCATCGGAGGTCACCATCAGTTTTGCATTGGCGTCGTTGTTGCGATCAGCAATCGATTCAGCGCTGAAGCCGGCAAAAATGACTGAATGGATGGCTCCGATTCGTGCGCAAGCCAGCATGACGATTGACAATTCGGGAGTCATTGGCATGTAGACGCTGACGACATCGCCCTCGCCGACGCCCAATGACTTGAGGCCTTCGGCGCATTTGCAAACTTCCGTCAGCAGTTCCGCGTAGGTCAGCGTGCGCGTGTCCCCTGGTTCGCCTTCCCAGATAATTGCCGTGCGGTCCCCGCGGCCTGCGGCGACATGCCGATCGAGACAGTTGTAGCTGGCGTTGGTCTTGCCTCCCACGAACCATTGCACATCGGGCGCCGACCACTTGCAAACCTCGTCAAAAGGCTCGAACCAATGAAGGTGTTCGTTCGCCTCACCGCGCCAGAACTCGTCACGATCGTCTTTCGCGCGGCGATACATCTCGTCGTATTGCTGGTCGGTTGAGAAAACAGCTTTTTCCTTGAAGGCCGCAGGCGGGGGAAACAGCCTGTCTTCGGTAAGAACATGATCAATTTGACGAGAGGAAGCGTCGGCCATTTCGGCAATCCAATTGAGGGGGACAAAACCAATAACTGATGGATCTACAGTTTAGCCGACATCAATCGCCCAATGGAATCAGATAGCGGACGATGGGCAGGAAACCGAAATAGGGCCCGTGATCGCGGCGTTCACAATCGCTCCGCTGCCAACGTACCGCCCAGCGATGGACCAACGCTTACGGCCAGATTTCCATCGATTTGCGAGCACGTCGGATCACTGATGACTTGAAGTGGTTCGGCACAGTGGCGACGATAGACGTTGGTGCTAGCCAACAAAGGCACCTCGCAATGCTGTGTGGGAAGGCTGGTGTCTACAAAACGGGCGGCGGCTGTCGTATCTGGTGTCTCACGTTTCCAAGGGTCGTACCGATAGGGCGTCATGACAACGTTTTTTAAAATCGAATGTCCCAAGTGCAATAAGTCGCTGAAGGTCAACGAGAATCTTGCGGGCAAAAGCCGCGCCTGTCCCTATTGTCGCGCGACGGTGCGAATTCCCGAAGCGACGCCGCAAGAATCCAGTGGCGGTTTTCCGAATATCCAGGTGGCTGAATCGGGTGCTACCGCCGGGGCGAAGCCAAAGCCAACTGTAACCCCCGCAGCGGGACCCTCGATCGCCGTCTCACCCGCTGCTCCGGCAGCCGCTCCGCGCCGGAAAGTCATTCGACGAAAACGTGTTAAGAAGAGTTGGTTTGCCGCCAGCGGTAGCGATTCGGCAAGCAGCGATGTCAGCCTGGTGCTGAGCGGACTGATCGGATTGGGT
>JABDKS010000782.1 GCA_013002105.1 Pirellulaceae bacterium
TCGCCAATGTCCGCGTCAACTGGTCCTCGTCTGCCGCCAAGAGATCGCGAAATTCAACGAATCCATCAAACGACTTTCCGTCCTGCATTTTACCGCTCGCGTCGACTTCCGGACCGATTCGATACCGAACTTTGCGACCATTGATCATCAGGTTCACTTTTTCGCCTTCCCCCAGGCTTCGGAATCGATCTCGCCAGCCCCCAATTGGGTTGAAACTCTCAAGTGCAAATCCGGGCGGGTCAATCATTTCGTGGCAGCTACGGCAGCTTTCGGAATCTCGATGTTTGGCCAGCAATTCTCGCAATGTCGACGCACCGCGAATATCGGGTTCCAGTCCAGCGACCCCTGACGGTGGTGGCGGTGGTGTTTGACCGACAATACGCTCGAGAACCCAAACACCGCGCATCACCGGCGACGTATTGGTACCGTTAGCGGAAACTTTCAAAATACTTGCTTGGCTCAGCAGGCCGCCCCTCACACTGTCTTTGGGTAACGGCGTTCGTTTGATTTCTGGTCCGGTGACATTATCAATCCCATAATGCTGTGCCAAACGATTGTTCAGCATTGCAAAATCGGACTTCACCAAATGACGAACCGATGCATTGTCTCTGATCAAGCTGGCAACGTAGCCACGCGTTTCAGACAACATCGAATACAGCAGAAACGAGTCGTATTCCGGATACAGGTTTTTGTCGGGACTTGTGAATTCGATGTCACGCAGATTCAACCACGCATTCGTAAAGTCCGTGATGAAGCGTTCGTGCCGAGGATCATTCAGCAGTCGTCGCGTATGATTCAGCAATTCCTCTGGGTCGGTGGCGAGTCGGCCTGACTCCGCCGCCGCAAGCAGTTGGGCATCGGGAGTCGTTCGCGTTAAAAAGTAAGACAATCGCGACGCAAGGGCGTAGTCGTCTAACCATCCACTGGGTTCCTGCAGATACAGAAAATCCGGCGAACAAAAAATGGCGGCAACCGCCGAGCGCAGCGCCTGCTCGAACGTCTCGCCTTGTTCGATCTGTGACTGAAACAGTTCGACATATCGCTTTGTTTGGTCGGGTGAAACCGGACGTCGATGAGCGACCGTCGCAACACGTTTCAGAATCGTTGTTGCGTCAGAGACCGGATCGGACGATTGCACCTCGAACTTGGGGACGTACCAAGACTTTGACTTTTGACTCGGATTGCTTGGCTCGATCTCTATTCGCTTGACGCCGTCAAAAAGTAATCGATGGCCGCGACTGGGAAATTGCTCTAACAATGGGCCCTCCAGATCGACATTCAAAATGGCTAGTCCGGGACCTTGGTATCCATCGATGCCATTCTCGCGAATCGCGTTGGTTTCATCCGCGATTCCCCACGGCGTGATCTCCACCATGTATCGCGAATCGATCCACGCGTCGATCTCGACGGTCGTCGGATCTCCTGGTGGCATGCTCTGGTACGCGAACGTCGGTCGTTCTGCGCCCCTTTGGAATGTTGTCGCACCGATTGCGAAGGTGATCGGTTTGTCGGATTGATAGGCATAACCTGTCACTCGAATCTTGTACCACCCTGGTTGATTAGTATTGGCCGTACGCAACATCCCGGAGGGGTAGCCCAGTTCGCGAAAGAATACGACCGCGCCGTCATCCAACTTCTTCCATGCTGTGCCGATATGCTTCTTGCCTTCGTCGGTGTCGGCATAGTTGGCGTGCTTGACCGTGACGATCGGCTTGTCGACTGACGTAGCGATTGCGGATTCCATTACCAAATCAATCGCGCTGATATACTGCTGCAGGTGCACCATCGAAATACTGAGTGATTGACCGACGTTGTCAAACTCGTGCGACCGACCGTCTTCGGGCAACATACTTTCCAGATCCAGGTTGGAACCGAAAATGTCATTTAACGTGTTTTGGTATTCCCGTCGATTAAGCCGTCGATAGACCGTTCCCTTGGACTTCGCATGGGTTTGGTGAAGTGGACTGCCGAGTCGCTTGATAAAGTTGGATCGATCAGCGTCTGAGACGGCGGACGCATCGGGTGGTGGCATTTCACCGGTGCGCACTCGGTCGAAGACACGCTCCCATGTTGCGAATGACGCTTCGTCACTCAGGTCAGGCCCAACCGCCTCGAGCCGAAAACCGCCTTCTGCTGCCCCGTCGGCATGGCAGTCATTGCAATATTTCTCAAAGAACGGCGCGAGTGCGGAACGAAAGTCTTCCGATCGTGCTTCTTCACTGGCCAGGCAAAGCATGCCAGTGGTGACTAATAGGACAGGGAGCCAGGCATGTGCAGACCGAAATCGGCGTTGTTGCATCTCAATCGCGGTGGGTTACTGGGGTGGGCCAAAGAGGTTGCCGTATTATATTCCAATCTGGGCAACTGCGACCCTGGCCGCCCCCGTTCGCTCGCGTTCCTTTGCAACCGCGCCTGCAGGTGCGTCGCTCAGTGGACCGCCGGTTCGAACGCAAGTAACTGTCTGGCTGCCGCCAGCAAATCGTTGACGCCGAACGGCTTCGGCAAAAAACGCGTGATTTCGGGGTGCTTGGTGACCACCGATAAGTCATCCTGCTGGTGCCCGGATATCAAGATGGCTTTCATCTCTGGGTGACGACTTCGGACGCGCTGGATCAACTCAATCCCGCTTTCGCCCGGCAAGGCAATGTCGGTGATGATCAGGTCGAAGGCGGAATTTTCGCGGACTTCGTCCCAGGCTTCCTCGGCGGTTCCGCGAGTCGTGACGCGGGCGCCGACCCTGCGGAGCGACCGCTCCAATGCTTCGGCTAGCGACTCGCGATCGTCGATCAATAAGATTCGACGATTGACGATACCATCGAGTGTTTCCGCCCCCGATGTCGGCAACTCAGTCGAACTTGATTCAACAATCGATAACTGTTTTGGCAGCAGAACCTCGATGGCTGTTCCCACCCTCCACTCGCTCGTGATTATCAACGTTCCATGGGCACGGGTCGCGACCCCGTGGGCTGTTGCGAGGCCGAGTCCCGTGCCTTGACCACGCGGCTTGGTGGTAAAAAACGGTTCGATGGCTCGAATCGTCGTCTCGGGTTTCATACCGCAACCGGTGTCGATGACTTGCAGCGAAACATAGTCGCCGGCATCCAAGCCGTGGACAGCCGATTCCGTCCGTGACAGTGTTTTGATTTCTGCGGAGATAACGAGTGACCCGCCAGCGGACATCGCATGATTGGCGTTGTTGACTAGGTTGATCAAGACTTGTTGCAGCTGACTGGGATCTACGTTGACACTTGCTTCGGGACATCGAATTTTCCAGCGACAATCGACGTTGGCCGGAACCAATCGCTCGATCATTCCCTTGGCGGCGCAAATGAATTCTTGCACGTTGATCAATTGATCTCGGAACTCTTGTTTGCGGGCAAATGTCAACAGCCCAGCGGTGACATCGGCTGCTTGCCGTTGGGATTGCAAGATGCCTTCGCGAATCTCGGGTTCTTGGACCAGTTCACCGTAAATACCAATCACCGTTAAAAGATTGTTGAAATCATGAGCCAGTCCGCCGCAAACAGTACCGAGACTTTCCAGTCGTGAACGCTCGAACATCCGTTCAATGTTTGCCATTTCGACGTCGATGTCGCGTATCGCGCTGACCCATTTCACGACACCCTTCGCATCCGTGAACGTGCCGCCGGACAGTCGCACCCAGCGCGCCCGACCACGACTATCCAGTATTTGCGTCTCAACGCAGTACTCCACGTCCTTACTATCGCTTGCCCCTGTCTCACTGATTAATGTTCGCCGTCGGTGCGGGGCGACGAAGTGCAATTGGCGACGACCAAGGACTTGGTGGTGACTGTAACCGAGCTTCGTGATCAACTGGCCGCTCGCCCAGGTAATGCAGCCGCCAGAGTCTGCCTCGAAGATGGCATCGTACGTGCTTTCGCAAATGGTTTCGAATCGGCGTTGTTGCAAGTCAGCGCGTTTGCCCGCGTCCGCCTCGCGCCGTGCTGACCGTTGGATCAGCTGCTCCTTCCAAATTGCAGCAACAACAATCGCGGACGCAACAAGATT
>JABDKS010000788.1 GCA_013002105.1 Pirellulaceae bacterium
CTTTGGTGCATCTGGTGGCACGACATACAAGACATCGTTCCATTTTGAAAGCAGGAGGAATCGAGCAAACCGTTGTATTCGCGACCCGCGATTCGAACCATTCCATCTTCGTAAAACTGTGTGCCCAGTTCACGTGTGATTTTCTCTGGCGGAACCTGCCGTTTGCGCAATTCAGCCAACAGCGTTTCTCGAGTCCAAACCTGATGGGACAACGAGAGTGTCGCTCCCGGTCGAAAACTGTGACCATGCATGTTCACTGTGGCGCCGTCTTCGACCAACATGTTGACGCTGTGGCACTGCCCACATGCTTCGGCAGACTTCTGGTGCGAAAGATCTTTGGGGTTCACAATCGGATCGGCGGTCGGTGCCTTCGTCGCATCGCCGTTGTGACTGGCATCAGCGTCGGTTGCAGCGAGCGAGCGATGAAACGCGATGTGTGATTCTCCCGGGCCGTGACAGGCTTCACATGAAATCCCAAACTCCGCTACTTCGGTATCCCAGATCCCTTCGTCGTTCATTCGCTCGCGTCGATGCGTCGAGTGACATTGGCTGCACACGCGGCTCCAGGTTCCAGGGCCTTGGGTGTTGGGATCGTCAAACGATTGCAAAAAAGCAGCGGCGCGGGGCACCCACTCTTTCGAATCTTTCAGATAGGTAAAGGGAAACAGTGCGGTCGTCCTGCCAAATCCGACGGAGAACCAATACGCCTGCATGTGATGAGATCCGGTGGTTGTGACGATGGGGCCGCCGATTCGTTCACCCGTTGGATCGCCCGGTAATGGCATGTCGACCCAAGCAATATCGCCGCGCATCGTCAGATTGTATTCCTGGCCATCCTTTTCCAGTGTGACGTTGTTGAAATCACCGATGATCGTCTCAGGTGTTGCGACTTGGGTCATGGTGCGATGGTACGACGCGTGCCAAGAGTCGTAATTCTCAGCGTGGCATTCTTTGCAGGCATCCGACGCGACGTAGCCATGCGAGGGTGCCTCGGCCGGACGAAAACTTGCCAGTTGCGCGAGTGACGGTGCACCGGGTGACGGTGGACTGGATGACGGTGGACTGGATGACGGCGGGCTGGGTGGTTGGGCGGCCGGTTGGGTCGCTGGTGACGCTGGGGCTGGGTCGTTTGCCGGAGTCTCGGCAGGTGATTCGCCTGCTACGGTGGATCCGTCGTCCGACTCCGGTCGCGTGGGAGTGCGATTATCGTCCGCCGCACGCAACGTCTGCGAATCGCCATCGCCGGTCAACTCGTCACTGTTAACAGCCAGAGGTCTGATTGCCGGCTCCGAATCGCTATCGTCGAACCCAAGATAGGTGATTGCGATGATTGCCAACCCAGACGAGAGACCCAACGACAACCAACGATTGTGAGTCGCTGTCCAAATCGTCCACCCTAAAACGGCTGCGATCAGCAAGACAATCGGAATCATGCGGGGGCTCAAATTACAATGTTGACGATCATTGACGTTGGTTTCAGTCTATCGCCGACCGCAATATTCGACAACTTTAGCGGACAGGTTCCGCATCCGATCGTCAACAACGTGCGGTGAATGATCCAATCAGGGCGTTGGAGTCAGCGATTGTTTCGATAGAAATTGGCCTTTTGACGATTCAGTCTGCAACACAGCCACACGATCGTGTCGAGCGACCGTGTGTGCTGAACCGTGTGAACGCAACCGTGTGTATTGAGGTGATATTCAGTAGCGTCGACGGTGGTCAGTGAATCATCTTCGCGTTCTAATTCCGTCAACATCCTCGACCTGTCCCACCCGTTAGAGCGTCATGCAATCAACACGCATTTGTCATCTGATGGCGCCCGCTGCGATTGTGTTGCTGTTTGGATCGACTTTGCTCGGGCTGGACCGTTTGGGGTTTCGCGACGTCAGTCATTTCTACACGCCGCTGTACGGATATGTGGCCGAGCGGACCGCTCAGTCGTGGGTACCGCTTTGGAACCCATTGGACCAAACAGGAATTCCGCTAGTGGGCGAATCCACTACGGCAGTGTTTTATCCGTTGCGTTATTTTCTGTTCAAGTTGCCGATCGCCACCGAGATCGCGATGGCATGGTACGTCGTGTTGCACCTCGGCTTGGCATCGTTCGCGGCAACTTGGATGGCTCGGCGTGTCGGCGTCTCTGCCGGGATTGCGCCGATCGCCGGCATTATCTATTCACTTGCTGGCTCCGTTTTATTTCTGTACACCAACCCGCCATTTTTAGTTGGCGCCGCTTGGTTACCGTTCGCATTGGGAGCGATGATGGCAACGGATTCGTTATCCGGTCGTGCTCGCGTTTTGATTGGCAGTTTGTCGTTAGCAATGATGGTTTTGGCAGGAGATCCGCAATCCGCGTTGCACGTTGTTTTGCTGGTGGTTGCCATCGGCTCGGTTCGCTTGTTGCGTAACCGCGATTACGTCCGTGACTTGCGAATCCTCGTCGTGTTGTTTGCGTCGTGCCTGTGCGCCGCCGCGCTCGCCGCGCCCCAGATTGCGGCGTCCATCTCGTGGAGTCGACAAAGTGCGCGAGTTGTCGCGGTCGATGATGTTGCTTGGCACGCGCCGCCCAAGCAGGGTAGTGTGCGAAGTAAATCATTTCAGTTTTCGTTTCCGCCCTGGCACGTTGCCGAGGTGCTGACTCCCAACGCATTTGGATCACTATTCCCCATCAATCGACGAATCAGTCAAGTGTTGCCCGGTGACGGCAGGATGTGGACGCCGACGATTTACCTGGGGATGCTGGCCGCAGTCGTGCTACTAGGATCGATTGCCACGTATCGCCGCGACCAAGAGAAATTGTGGTTGTCCGTCGCATGTGCGTGTCTGTTTTTATCGATGGGGCATTTTGGATTGGTGTGGTGGTTGCAACAGATTCCTGGTGTGTTAGCGAATCGGGACAGCGCGATGGGTGGACCGTATTGGTTTCTGTACCAGTTCGTCCCTGGTTACAGCGCCTTTCGATACCCGTCGAAGTGGCTGCCTCTTTTTTCGTTGGCGGTTTCGATCCTGGTGGCGCAGTGGGTTCAGCGTGATTCGGATGAACGGAGACCATCGATCACCGCCGCCGCTTGGTGGCTGGTCGGTTCGCTGTTCGTCTGTCTGTTGGGTGCGACGTGGTTGTTCGTCGCACAACCAGGGTGGGTCGAACGGGGACCTGGATTGATCGACGAATATTGGGGGCCACTGCATATCAGCGAAGGACTCGCGCAAGTCGCGTGGTCGCTGTTGCATTCGCTGTTGGTGCTCCTGGCGATTCTGTTTGTTTTACGATCCAGTGCGTTCACCCGTCGATCCGCTTCGTTACGTGTCAACGTGCTAATGTTGTTGCTGGTCATCGATTTAGGAATATCGGCAATTCCACAGATCGCAAAGGTGCCGGTTGCGACGGAGGAAAAGGTGATCAGGGATTCCGCCGACTGGTCCACGCTTTCGGTTGGGTCACGAATACTGCGAACGCAATCGGCCGGTGGCTGGCCAAATCAGTGGAAACAGTCAGGCCATCCGCAACGGTTGACTTCCGTCGCGATTGCCGAGCGGGCGTCGGGGTTTGGTCGCTGGCACTTGGAACATCGCGTCAACGTGCTGAATAACATGACGTCGATTCGTAGCGCCGACAGCGACCGTTTTTGGAGTTCCGTTGCGGTGATTTCGCGTGGGCTCGACGCGACGGAGCGTGAGAATCTGTGGTCTGAGATCGCGAAATGGTTGGACCTGACC
>JABDKS010000063.1 GCA_013002105.1 Pirellulaceae bacterium
CGCCGATGTTGCCGAAGACAAATTTAACAGCCTTCTTCATTCCGCCTGGCGCTTCAGCACGCCATACCTCACCGTAGCCGCCTCGCCCGATCAGTTCTTCGAGAACATAGCCGGGGATCGGTTCGTGACCAGGTGCAATTTTTGTGCGGGATGATTTTTGCATGGGATATCCTTTTCGCATCCTATATCTGGCTAAAGTAGCTCGCGCAGGCTCGGTCGAGATATTCGGGTCGGATCTGCAAAGGCACTTTGCGATATCGACAATAATTCGCAACCTGATTCAACAGGTCGCGGGGATGACAGCGACGGAGACCACGTTTGTTTTTTGCGTAAAACGCCAACAGGTGCTCTGCGGCTTCTGGCGTCTCGTCAAAACCCATCAGCTTGGCCACCCGTTTCATCAACAGGCGAAATTCATCCGGGGCCGGATCGCCGACCAAGATCTTGTACGGGACGCGACGCAAAAAGGCTTCGTCAACAAGAGATTTGGGATCAATGTTGGTCGAAAAAATGATCAGCTGTTCAAACGGAATGCAGATCTTCTTTCCGGTGGGCAACGTCAGGTAATCACACTGGTTTTCCAGTGGCACGATCCATCGATTCAGGAGTTCTTCTGGCGCGATCCGTTGGCGTCCGAAGTCATCAATCAACAGACAGCCACAGTTGCTTTTCATTTGCAGCGGTGCTTCGCAGATATTCGATCGTGGGTCGTGGCGGACTTCCAGGTTGTCCATCGTCAGTTCGCCGCCGATCACAACGGTTGGACGTTGTATCCGCAGCCAGCGACGGTCCCACTCCTGTGCCTTGAGGATCTGGTCTCCCGATTCGGGTACGGGTGCCGGGCGGTGGAATGCGTCGTCCTGCAGTTTGATCAGGTTACCGTCATCCAGAATCGCGTGTGGGATCCAAATTTCCTGACCCAAACAGTTGGTCAGGCAACGCGCGATTGTGGTCTTCCCGTTTCCGGGAGGGCCGAACAAGAACATGCCTTGGTTGCTGTTCACCGCAGGACCCAGATGGTCCAACAGTTCGTCTTGGTAAGAGATGGTGACGAGCGCCGCGCGAAGCTGATCTTGGTCGATCGGGTCAAATCCTGCCGCCTGGGCTTCGACACTCAGAACGTAATCCGATAATGGCACGGGCGCGGGGCCAACGTAACTGCACTGTTTCATCTCACCCTGTGCACGCCGCTGGCCTGCTTCGGTCAGCGAGTAGTAATAATCGTTAAAGGGAGCCGGCCGCACGTGGGCAATCAATTTTCGCGTTCGGATCATATCCAGCAGCGGCTCGATAACGCGGAACGACAGCCCGACTCTCTCCGCGGTATTTCGACCGCTCAGCGTTCCGCCGACCAAAATCGTTTTCAGCAGCAAGCCTTCGATGTAGGCCTCGGTCAATCCGGTTTCTTCCACTGACCGCGACTCGGCTGGCCAAAATGTGTCGTCGGTCAGCAGACTACCCAGGAGCCCGGAGTCGACGGAGTGCGTTTGTTGTGCGAGTGTGGTCATAACGGTCTTGCGGGTTAGGTGGGAGGATTCCAGCGCATTGGGCGCGCGGATAGCCACGAATCGCTGAAACGTAGCTTAGGAACAAGACCATCAGCTGGTTCGGGGTCGGAATCCAAAAATGATTCCAAGAAAATTGATACCCTCCCGCGGCAGGGATTTAATCGCGACGTAGATTTGCATGTCTATCGAGCCGGAACGCACGTCCCTGGACGCTCCCATAGACGCTTTTGCCGTACAACTACTGCTACGTTGCCTGACCTTCGACGGCTGGCGACGCATTGAAATCGTCAATAACCATGCCAGTTTCCGAAAACATCCCGCTCGATCGTACCGCCTGCTCGACAGCGGTCGCTGCCGACGTTTGGTTTCTCTCTGGTCCAACGCAACCCGATGACACCATCCGGCACATCCCGATCGACGATTGCCCTTATATCGTCGGCCGTAATCGCGGCGTTTCATTGCGACTGAGGTTCAAAACCGTCAGTGGAAACCACGCCTCTCTGTCCGTCGAAAATGGGCAACTCTTTCTGACTGACTTGCACAGCACCAACGGAACCTATGTCAACGGCGAACGGATCACCGGTCGCGTCGCGGTCAACGAAGAAGACCTGATTCATCTTGCCGAAGCCCCGTTTCGTGTTCGACGGCAATCACCCACCGGCCATATCGTCGGAACGATCGCAAAAAACGTCTGCGACGAAGCGCTCGCGTTGGTGCAATTCGATCGCTTGATGAGCCAACGATTGGTTCGCCCACACTTCCAATCGATCGTTTCGATGAAGGACCTTGAATCGATTGGGTTCGAGATACTCGGTCGCGGTAGCGTTTTTGGGCTGGAATCGGTCGGTGCGATGTTCCACGCCGCCGAACAACTGAATTTGGAAGTTGAATTGAGTCGGCTGCTTTGCTGGGAGGGTGTTCGAGTCGGTCGGGATCTACCGGACAATCCAAAATTGTTCGTCAATACCCACCCCAAAGAAATGGAAGACTGCAAGGGACTGATCGAATCGTTGGTCAATGTTCGCTCGATCTCGGGAAATTCCAAACTTGTGCTCGAAATTCATGAAGCCGCGGTGACAAACCGGGAATCGATGAAAGAACTTGCCGCGGCACTGAACGATTTGGAAATCGAATTAGCGTTCGACGATTTCGGATCTGGCCAGGCGCGTCTGGCTGAGTTGATCGAATCGAAACCGGATTACGTGAAGTTCGATATTTCGTTGATTCGCGGAATCGACACTGCCGACGCACAACGGATGCGAATGCTCAGCACGCTGGTGCAAATGGTGCGAGATCTCAACACGCAGGCACTCGCCGAAGGTGTGGAGACTGCCGAAGAGGCCGCTGTGTGCACCGAGATCGGATTCGATCTGGCCCAAGGCTATTTCTACGGCCGTCCATCACCCGCCTAATATCGCGGACCTGCTTCGATGGCACGCCACCGCATTGCTTGCTAGTGCATGTACTCATGTAGGCCAGGACCGAATGGCACTTAATCGGTGTAAGTTCTAATTGGCACTGGGTTT
>JABDKS010000794.1 GCA_013002105.1 Pirellulaceae bacterium
GGGACATGAAAGTCACTGGGGCAAAAGGGTTTCGATGGCGTCCACCAAGTGAGCCACCTTGTCGCGCAACGCGGGCATCAGTTCGATTGCGCGTGGGATGTCTTCGTCTTTGGACGCAAATTCGACGGCCTGTGCTGCTTGCTCGGTATCTACGCCGGCGATCACTCGAGCGGCGCCTTTGATCGTGTGAGCGAGTCGAGTGGATGTCGTGACGTCCTGCTGCTCCAGCGAGGTTGCCAGTTGCGGCATCAAGTCGTTGATTTCAGTTTTTGCAACATCGCAAAGACTCAAGAACATCTCTCGATCGCCACCCACGTTTCGCAATCCTTCGTCGACATCCAGCACCGATTTGGAAATCGATGGGGTCACTGGTGCGGATGAATCATTCTTGTCGTTAAGCGGGGCGTTGGCTGGTGAGTCGTGGTTGGGGGACTCAGGATTTTGGGCGGTGGATTCGGGCGTTGAAGATTGAATTTTGGGCAAGATGTTCGCACCGGAAGAGCCGTTGAGCGTGCTGAGTACGCGATGGAGTTCTGCCTTGCGAACGGGTTTGGACAGGTAGTCGTCCATGCCAGCGTCGAGGCAACGTTCGCGGTCACCTTTCATGGCATGTGCAGTCATGGCAATGATGGGCGTTTTTTTCTCTTGCTTGGCTTCCCGCTCTCGAATCAATTCGGTCGCTTCCATACCGTTGATTTGTGGCATTTGGATGTCCATCAGAATCACGTCAAAGGCTTCCGCGTCACTCATCTCGAACGCTTCGAATCCGTTATTGGCGACGGTGACGTCGTGCCCCCAGGCTGACAGCAGCCCAACCGCCACCTTTTGGTTGGCGATGCCGTCTTCGGCTAGCAAGATTTTCAGCGGCGGCAGATCGTACCGGGGTGGTTCGACGGTGACCGTCGTGGAAATACTCTCGGACGCGTCCTGTTTGGCCACGCGACCGACGGCGACCAAGATCGCGTCGATAATTTCTTTGTCTTTGGCCGGCTTGCTTAGGTGGACTTCGACGCCCAGTTCTTGCGCGCGAGCCAGGTCACCCTGTCTCGCTCCGGACGTCAGGAAGATAACGCGAGTGTCTTGCAGCGAATCGGTCGACCGCAGCCGCTGGACAAAATCAAATCCATCCATCTCCGGCATGTTGACATCGCTGATGATCAACGGCAGCGGTTCGTCACGATCGGCTTGATGGGACAAGTAATCGATGGCTG
Source organism: Pirellulaceae bacterium (assembly GCA_013002105.1). Next base: position 1,212 of record JABDKS010000794.1, read on the forward strand.
CGGCACCGCTGTCCACGGCGTCCACGGAGATGCCCCAGCCTTGGAGTTTTTCGATCAGAATGCGGCGATTGGTTGCGTTGTCATCGACGACCAGCATCGGGTAGTCGTTCAGATCGGGGATTTCGATATCGGGTAGCGCTGGTCCACGACCGAAACAAGCGGTGAATACAAACGTGCTGCCCTGATCTACTGTGCTTTGAACACTGATCTTGCCGCCCATTGCTTCGACGATTTTTCGCGTAATGGCCAGTCCAAGTCCCGTCCCGCCAAACTCGCGTGTTGTCGACATGTCAGCCTGCTCGAACGCCGAAAAGACGGTGTCGAACTTATGATCTGGAATTCCGATCCCTGTGTCGCGCACGCTGAAACGCAAGCGGACCGATTCCAGTGGCGGCTCGTTTGACAAATCGGATTCCAACTGGGACTCGTCATGGGATCCCGATTCAGAAACGCTCGGGGTTGCCGGCGGATGGCCGGTTTCTGGTTCCTGACCGTTTGTCGGAGACTCTGAATCCTCGCATGAGCTGTCTTGGGATTCGTTGTCAAACGTATCGTCGACCGAGACGTTCAAGACGACCTCACCCTGTTCGGTAAATTTGATCGCGTTGCCGATCAAGTTCACCAGGGTCTGCCGCAGGCGGGTCGAGTCGCCACGGACCGATCTGGGAACATCAGCGTCAACCCGCCAGGCGAGTTCGAGATTTTTGTCGTGCGCGCGAACGGCGAGTGACTTCAACGTCGACCCGATTTCTTCTCGGAGGTCAAAGTCGATTGCTTCGAGTTCGAATCGGCCGGCTTCGATTTTCGAGAAGTCGAGAATCTGGTTGATGATGGACAGCAGCGATTCGGCGGAATCATGAACCACTCCCAGGTTTTCGCGTTGTTCGGGTGCCAGATTGGTGTCGAGCGTCAATTCGGTCATGCCGAGAATCGCGTTCATCGGGGTGCGAATCTCGTGGCTCATGTTCGCAAGGAATTCGCTCTTTGCATTGTTGGCGGCGACGGCGGCCTCCTTTGCCTCTTTGGTCTGCTCTTCCGCCATTTTTTGCTCGGTCACGTCCCGCGAGATCCCAAAGATCCCAACAACTTCGCCCTCCGCATCTCGAATGGGGCCTTTGGTTGTCGAGACCCAGGTGTCCCGGCCCATCGCGTCGGATTGCAACTCGGGTTTGCCGACGATGGGTTCGCCGGTCATCATGATCCGAGTTTCATCGGCCATGTACTCTCCGGACTGGTCCTGATCGAAGAAATCCGAATCCGTCTTCCCGATCGCTTCGTCAGGGCTTTCGTAGCCGAAGTGTCGGGCCAAGGCTCGGCTAATTCTTTGGAACCGTCCCTCGTGGTCTTTGAAAAAGATGAAGTCGGGTGACGAGTTCATCAACGTGTTCAATAGGAAGTTCTCGGTCCGGAACAAGTCGTTGGCATGTTCCAATTCGGCGGTACGTTTGACGATCAGCCGATCAACTTTTTGTTTTCTGCCCAAAACAGAATTCGCGTATCCGCCGCTAATGATCGACAGCAGCATTCCGAGACCGAGCACGGCCCATGGAAGGATTGTTTCGCGAGACTGGATAAACTCCGGCGTGGCAACGCATCGCACAAACCAATTCGTGACGGGAGAATCCAATTTTTTAAGCGTGCTGGGGCGATCACTGGCACCCGTCCCGCGGTCATTTAGTTGGTCAAAAGTGGTTTGTTTGGTAGCCGCGTTGTAGGACGCTATCAGGGTCAGTTGGACGGGATCGGATCCTTGATAAAGATAAACGTCGGCTTCTTGCGGAAACGGTGTCAAAGCGTTGTTGATCAGGTATTCGACATCGATGACGGCGAAGATAAACCCCGCCAAGTTTTGCTCGCGTTGGTCTGCCGTGGTTGTGTTCAACCGATCGCGGACGGCGGCACGCATTATTCCGACCGCCCATCGCGTGCCCGATTCAGTCGACCAGCGAAACGGGCGTGTTAGGACCGGGCGACCAGTATCGATCGTCTTTTGCACTGCATCGTCGCAAAAACTGAGGCTTCGCAGTTCAGCCCCGAGATACTTTCGATTGACATCCACAGGCACGACATAGTGCAGCGGCAACGAATAATCGGAAGTCGCTAAGTCGTCGGTCAGTGAGTCCGCAACCGTGCCCGCGTCTGCAACATCGGTCCCATCGTTTCCAACGCTCGAATCCTGGTTGTCTTTGTCATCGGGTTCCACGATTTGCGGATCTGCATCTTCTGCCTCATCGCCTTGGGCAACATCACCTGGCGCGTGAATGTGATAGTCCAAGATTCCATCACGACGTGCGGCTGCTTCATGAGCGTCGCGTTCGCTTGTCGGAACTTTGGGGACCCAGCAAAACGCCAGCACATTCTCGTTGCCTTCGATTCGACGAAGGATGGCTTCGGTGAATTGCTCGCGTGTAATTTGCCCGCCGACGTTTCGCGCGCGAGGCATCAACCGGGCTACGCCGAAGCTTGACGATCGGACCGCAGCTTCGAGATTCTGCATTCGATATTCAGCTGCGATCGCAAACTGAGCCCGGATTAACCGATCCTCACGCTGGTTAAGTACCACGTAGGCGGCGATCGACA
>JABDKS010000833.1 GCA_013002105.1 Pirellulaceae bacterium
CGGTGACGCATGTCGTGGGATGTTGAATCCAGCAAAGATCGATTGGACGCCGCGGGTGTTTGCGTGAACGTCCAGAAAGATAGCAGTTGCTGCCCGGGACCGTCGAATTGCGCTGCGTGATGGCCACCGCGGGAGCGGCTAGAATGGCACGCATCTATTTGTCCATTCGGCCAGTTTTATTTGGGACTGCAATTCATGCCACATCGCACCAGGCAAGATCGACGCTACGGCATCGATCGGCGTGACTTTGTTCGTTACGTCGCGACCGTCTCGGCGATTCCGACGCTTGCACTGCAAGCAGAGGACCCTTTGACCGACAAACCGCGTTTTGATGGTTATCCGTTTCGACTGGGTGTCGCATCCGGCGACCCCGAACCCGATGGCGTCGTGATCTGGACGCGACTGGCGACGGATCCATTGCAAGGCGGGGGCATGTCGCGCGGTGCGGTTGCAACGCGTTGGGAAGTCGCAACTGACGAGTCATTTGCAAATGTCGTCCGTAGTGGGACAGCAATGGCGATGCCGCAACTTGGGCACTCGGTCCATGTGGAAGTCGACGGTTTGCAGCCGCACCGATGGTATTTTTATCGATTCCACGCCGGTGACGAAACAAGTCCGATTGGTCGCACGCGAACAGCGCCGGCGGCCAACGCGATGCCAGATCGAGTGCGGTTTGCGTTCACCTCTTGCCAGCACTACGAGACTGGATACTTCAACGGCTACCCACATATGCAAAAGGAGGACCTGGATTTGATCGTCCACTTGGGCGACTACATCTATGAATACGCTGGTATCGATAAGCGTCCGCGCCGACACATTGGCGCGGAAATCGAGAGCCTGGATGACTACCGCGTTCGTTACTCACAATATCGCCTTGACATGACGTTACAGGAGACACATCGCCTGTTCCCTTGGATCGTTACCTGGGACGATCACGAATTTGATAACAATTACGCGAATCTTGTTTCGGAAGAGGACGGCATTTCTCCCGAAGCGTTTCTCGCACGCCGCATGAATGCTTATCAGGCGTACTATGAATTCATGCCGCTGCGGCGTACGTCCTTTCCGCAAGGGCCCAACATGAAACTGTATCGTGGATGTCAATACGGACGGATGGCCAATTTTCATGTGCTCGATACGCGTCAATACCGAACCGATCAACCCAATGGCGACCACCAAAAACCAATGACCGGCAAGGTATTTGATTCCAATACCACCATGCTTGGACGCGCACAGGAGAACTGGCTCATGTCCAATTTGTTGCAGTCGCAGTCGACTTGGAATGTGCTTGCACAACAAGTGATGATGGCTCCGCTGAATCGTGGCGATGCTGACGAGCGACGTTACAGCATGGATCAATGGCCGGGATACGAATTTAGTCGCCGCCGACTATTACAATTTTTTCATGACAGACAAGTTCCCAATCCGGTGGTTTTGACCGGCGACATCCATGTCAACTGGGTCAACAATCTGCAGCTCGATTTCCAGGATCCGCATTCGCCATTGATCGGTACCGAGCTGGTCGGTACTGCAATGACGTCGGGCGGCAATGGTGGAAACAAGATCGCAGAATTCGAACGTGCCGCTGCCCAGAACGACTTTGTGCAGTGGTACAACTCCAATCGCGGCTACGTCTCGTGCGATCTGACTGCCGACAGTTGGACGTCGCACTTCCGTGTTACTCCGTTTGTCGACAAACCCGGTTCGCCAATGGTCACCAAAGCATCTTTCGTGATCGAAGCGGGTCAACCAGGCGTGAAACAAGTTTGATCAGTCATTTGTAGGGATATGGTTACCAAATCGTAGAATGAAACTTCACTTAATCACAGCTTTTGTGCTGGCGACATGCATTTTCTCTTTGGGCAAATTCGTGGCCGGCGCTGATCGCCCACCTAATTTGGTTGTCATTTTCACGGATGACCAAGGCTACGCCGACGTAGGTTGTTTTAGTTCGCCGGACATTCGTACGCCATGCTTGGATGCCATGGCCAGCGAGGGCATGAAATTCACCGACTTCTACGCACAACCCATTTGCGGACCCTCTCGTGCGGCTCTAATGACCGGTTGCTATCCGATGCGCATTGCAGAACGCGGCAATACCAAAC
>JABDKS010000847.1 GCA_013002105.1 Pirellulaceae bacterium
GATCGCGCCGGTCTTCCGTAACACGTAGGCGATTTGTTGCGCGACGCAGCGAGAGCGGTCAATTGCACTGGCGATGTCGGCCGTATTAAACGTTTTGGGCGGCCGTTTCCATGGAATCAATTCCAACAGATCCGCCGGCTCACGAAACTCGAACGTCTCTTCGATACTCTGCAAACAGACGTCGTGGACCGAATAGTTCTTTTGCCAACGCCGCCGACGCTTTTTTGCAGGACCACGAAGCTGTTCGACATGAATCATCGGAACTTCGAGCGTTAGATTCGGATGCGGAAAAACGCGTGTGAAGTAAATCAACTCCTCGAACAGGTCCAGAATGTTTCCCCGTTTGGGGCTCATGCGACGCGAAGTCACTTTGCCACCCTTCTTGGCCGTTTTGAGAATTCGCGTGCGCAGGACGACTGGCTTGACGACTCGCAAGCGATGTCGCTGGAGCAGGTTTTGGGATTTATCGCGAATCGCCGAAAGCGACGCACACTGAATCTCGATCAACTCGTCATCACGAACCGCATCGATACGGTAACGCCCCAGCACGACTTCGGTATTCTGCGAACCGTCGGCGTAGCAATGTTTTAACTGTTGATGCAGTGTCGTTTCCATCCTTGGCGATCCACAGCGGCTCAGAAATCGATTTCGATGTGATTACTCCGGCTCGATGCCAAAGTCTGCAATGGTGGACAATGTCTGTAGCTCCAAACCTTTGGCCGCGAACGCTTCCGCTCCGCCGGCCAGCCGATCGATGATTCCAATCACCCGCTCGACTTTCAGCCCAAATTTTTCTGCGGCCTCAACCGCTTTGATCGCGCTGCCGCCACTGGTGATCACGTCTTCGACGATCACGACCCGCTGGCCGGGCTCGACCGGTCCTTCGACCTGTTGGCCCATTCCGTGTCCCTTGGGTTCTTTGCGGACCATGAAACCTTTTAGCGGCAAGCCGCGTTGTCCGGCCAGCATCACGATCGACGCGGTAATCGGATCGGCTCCGATCGCCATTCCGCCCACCGCGTCGGGCAGCGGACCTGCTTTTTCGATCGCATCGAGCATTCCCGCCGCGATCACGTTGGCACCTTGGGGGTGCAGCGTGATTTTTCGGCAATCCAAATAGTACGACGCTTTTTTGCCGCTCGCGAGCGTGAATTCGCCACGCTGGAGGGCTTCGGTGCGAATCAATTCCAGCAGGGCACTACGGTCATAACTCATCAGGACATTACTCGACGGTCGGAGGGCGAAAAAATTTCTTCGCCCAATGTTACCGACGAATCGTCACGGATGAACCCTGGGACAAAATGCCAAACAAATCGTCGGCGTAATTGGCTGCCAAGCTGATACAACCGCGATCTGTTGGGCTGCTCGCGCTCGGGCTGCCGTGGATACACAGTTGGCTACCCAGGTCGATCCACACGCCACCGTACGGATTGTTGGGGTCGCCCGCTGGCACTGCCGTACCCGCGCGATCATAAAAAGTGCGCTTGGTCTGTTTGTCTTGAACCGTAAAGGTTCCCGCCTTGGGTGCAGGTTCGTTTCCGATCGCAATTGGGAATCGGCCCGCGTACAGATCGCCCAGGAACAACGTCAGTTCTTGGTTGGCCACGTCAACACGAGCGTTGAACGGTCCGCGAACGACTTTCAACTCGGTTCCCGGCACAATCACCAAGGGATCATTGATGGCGTTGATGTTAGCGAGTAACTGCCAGGGCACGTTGTATGACTGCGCGATTTCCATCAACGTTTCGTTAGATCCCACGCGATGGGGTGTCTCCAGCAGATGTCGCGACGAATAAATCACTTCTCGCGCCAGCGGATCAAGTCGGCCATACAGACCTTCGCGCTGTGACGGGGAAATGTTGGGCGTATCGTAAAAGACGCTCAGTGTCGCGAGCGCCTCGCGCAGTTGATCGGCTTGATACTGTCGATCCGCCGCCTCGAATGCATTGACCAACCCAAGGTTGTCGCCTGCAAACTCGCTTGCTGCTTCTGCCTGCGTTCCCGCGTCTGGTTGCGTGCCAGCATTCACCTGTGCCGCCGCATTCGCGGGAGCCTGATCATTGATCGACATCGAAACCTGTTCGGTCAATTCGGTTTGGGGGACGTCCATGGCGGATGGGGGAGTCGAAAAATCCGCACTGTTGCCTGGCCCGCTATCGAACTGACTGCCAGCAGACCCATCCGAGCCCGCAATGCCCTGAGGCTGCGGCATCTGAAAAGAACCGGGCGTGGTGGGATAGTTATGACTCATGTCAACGCTGACGCTGCGCGCCGGCGTCGTGACTCGCGGCAGTGTTTGCGGTCCGAGACTGTCGGTGTTTGCACCCGATGGGCTGGAAAGTTCCAGCGACGGCGACGATCCACCCGGTCGCGACGAACTTGACGGCTCCGGCAACTGCATGGGTTGAGTCGAAACGCCAATTCCTTGAGTCCCCGAACGTGGAAACTGCGGATCGGTGGGTGTCGGTGTCATGCTATTCGCATTGGCTTGAGCCACCGCGAAATCTTGCGCAAACGTAGACGAATCCAACATGCCTGGGACACCGGTGTCGATACCCAAGTTGTCTTCGAGCACCAGGAGATCCGCCACCTCCGGCGGAATCGGCTCTGGTGGAGTCGTGAGTGATACGTATCCGCCATACATCACGGTCATGAGTAGCACGACAATGGATGCGGTTTTGATTGTTTGCACGACTGTCCTCCCTGACGGGCCGGCGATCCGGATCGTTAGCACTGAAAATAGGTTCGCTAAAAACGTTCACTGCAATCTTTGCAGTCCCAAACAGGCTACCGAATCGAAACCGTGAATTGCTAGACCATTTTGACGTTCGCTGCCCGCCATCGACGCGTTGATTGCAGTGCGGTCGCCGATTGACCCCCATCGCAGTTCGCGCCGCATTGAAGGACATTCGGCAATGCGATAGGGTCGCAGTGGCGCGTTGATGGCAATTCACGATCAAAATCAACCAGTTTCGTATCGATTGACACCCACATCCCGTTTGCAAGCAAAGCCGTGGATCGACCCAATATTATTTTCATCATTACCGACCAGCAGCGGTATGACACGATCGCCGCACTGGGTTACGAGTACATGGACACGCCGAATTTGGATCGGATGGTCAATGAAGGCATCTCGTTTTCGCAGTGTCATGTGACGGCCGCGTCCTGTGCTGCGGCGCGAGCCAGTTTGTTCAAGGGTTATTATCCGCACACGACCGGGATCTTAAAAAATGCTGACCGTTGGCGTCGAAGCTGGGTCGAGCGACTCAATGAAGCGGGTTACTACTGCACCAACATTGGCAAGATGCACACGTGGCCCTACCTGACCGAACTTGGATTTCACGAGCGATTCGTCGTCGAAAACAAAGACCGATATTTAGAAGGTCGCTATTTCTTTGATGAATGGGACCGCGCCCTGCGCTATCGTGGGTTGGTCAAACAGCAACGCGAGTTTTATCGCAAACGGGAGGACTACACGTCAGCGTTGGGTGCGTTCGATTGGGAGTTGCCTGACGACACACATCCCGACATCTTCGTTGGCGACATGGCGAGTTGGTGGATCGACAGCAAACCAAAAATGGATCCGCTCTTTCTGCAAATCGGTTTTCCAGGGCCGCATCCGCCGTATGATCCCCTGCCACGTTACGCCAAGCCCTACCTAGCAAAGGAGTTGCCGCTGTTGCCGGTGACTCCGGCAGAACTGGATGCGCAACCCCCAGCGCTCAAAGAGCTCCGGCAACACAACCAGGACGTCGACCATGACTCGGTGATCATGGATTTGAATCCGACACACGCACAACGTCACCGTCAGCGCGCGTACTATTTGGCCAACGTCACGATGATCGACGAAAAGGTCGGTCAAATCATTCAGTCGCTCGATAACAAAGGTTACCTGGACAATTCCATCGTGATCTTTACCAGTGACCATGGCGACTGTCTGACCGATCACGGGCACAGTCAAAAATGGACGATGTTTGAACAGATTACCCGCGTGCCGATGATTGTCTGGGCGCCAGGCAAATTCGGATCCGCCCGCGCGGTCGATGCGTTGGTGCAACAAATGGATTTGGGGCCGACCATTTTGGATTGGGCCGGTATCGATGTGCCCGGGGATTGGGAAGCCCGTTCGTTGTCCGAGGCATTTGACCCCAATGCAAAGTTTGCCGGACGCGATTTTGTCTATTGCGAGCAGGTCAAAGACGCCGTGTTAACCGGATGCGAGTTCATGACGATGGTCCGTGATAAAACGCACAAGTTGGTACACTACCTGGACGAAGACGACGGTCAGCTATACGACCTGGTCAACGATCCTGACGAACTGAATAATTTGTGGCACGAACCGCAGCATTCCGCGGACAAAGATCGTTTGCTCACGGAATTGCGTGAATGGCGTATACGAAGCGGAGTCCACACAAAAGACTGGTGCCAAGATT
>JABDKS010000857.1 GCA_013002105.1 Pirellulaceae bacterium
ACTGCAACAACCGCGCTGGGGACACGACGTGATCGTGCGACGCGATCGGCGCGACCGAGCGGTCGAGTAAACGCAACTACGCCCGATGGCATACCGGCGGATCACCCCCCGTAAACCACCTGGTTTGGCGATTTTCAACGGTAAATGTCCGCTTTTTGCAAATCCGTGCAGGGTTCTTTCTCGACGCCAAATCGGAAGCGGAGTAAAAATGGGTGTATCAACTCCCACCCATGCCTGAAGCCTCGGGCATGTCACTGCTGTGACGGTTTGTTATTCAGAGCGTTGTTTCACCCAGCGATCTTGCTCGCGAAACAATTCTCACTCCTTTCGTCGACAATCATTTCTGCGACTCGTTACCAATTGGAACGAGTCGCTAGCGGTTCCGAATCAGCAGTTGGTGACCGAAACCGTTTTATTTTTATCTGCTTTAATTTCTCATTGTGTGTTCACACCGGAGTAGTTTTTGACGTGGCCAAAAGCAAAGATCCACGGCTTGCAAAATCTTCCAACGAAACCTCAGACCCTGTAGAAGGATCGTCTAGCCGGTCTGCATCATCGGGTCGATCGCGGTCATCGAGTCGGTCATCGAGTCGGTCACGATCATCGAGTCGATCCAAATCACCTGCGGCGGCAACGTCCGGCCTGTCACCGTCGCCGATCGCGGATATTCCGCTTTCGGATATGCAGACACCGGTGGCCAGTGGATTGAAGCAAGGGGTAGCGCGGTCTGGCCGCGAACGAATGCGCATTACTACCAGCGCGCAGCCGAAGTGGCTGAAGTCCGCCCTGATCGCTTTGGGTGTGTTTGCGTTGCTATTTTTTGTGTATAGCTGTTTTAAATCGGTCAACGACACGCTGAAACAAAACCAGCGAAACGATGCGATCACCGACGTATGGCGTCAGTTGTTGATAGCGAATGCCACCATCAGCGGGACACCCACGAATTTGAACGAGGACGGTGTTCCCTCGTTCCCGTTTATCAGCTTCGAAGCGTCGCGATCAAAGTTAGACATCCATCGCAATGTTCGGCTCGCGACGGCACTACCCGGAATCCGGTCCATCGGTCTTTCGCCTGAATCGACCCGGTACATCGGCCGCGGCCATGCCGATGACTCGACCTTGAAACTCGTAGCAGCCAATTTTCGCAGTCTTGATTCGCTCAGTCTCAGCGGAACGAAAGTGACGACGCTTGAGCCCTTGGCCGATGTTCAGTTACGCGAGTTGAAAATCATCAACGCGCCGATTAAGCGAGATAAACTTGCCAGTTTGGAATTGTTGAGAACCGTTTCTGATCTGTGGATTGGATGGGAGGCAGACATTCGCGATCCTGATCAGCAGGTTTTCGTTTCGGAGTCGTACAAGCGACGGCTGATTGAGGTGCTTGGCAGAATGCCGAATCTCAAGAACCTTTACTTGTACAACGTGACATTCACGACTGAGGAATTGAAACTCTTGCCAAATATCAACATGCGCGATCTGCGCTAGTTGGACAGCGACTTTGGAATCAGAATGGCGTGTTTTCGCGTCCCGATCGCCGCACGTCCTATCTTTGGAATCAGAACGCGGTGTTTTCCCCGCCGATAGCCGCACGGCGATCGCCGCGGTTCCTTCCGCAATCAACCGGCGCTATCGCTCACCGGCTTATGAAAACTGGCTTGTCCAGCAGCACTGTCGGAACCATTCGTCGGCGGCAGACGAGAGGGCTGACTGAAGTGCCGCCCTTTGTTTTGATAAGCCAATGGCAAACTTCGATGCGTGACTGGGCGGTGCTAGCGTGTCCCGGATGATGGGATGTCCCGGATGTTTGGACGCAGAGTCGCCCATTGATTGGTGAAATTCATTCGTGTGGACGATGGACGGTGGACCAGTAGTCGGCTTTCATCCCCGGCACATCGATTCTCGAATACATCCAGATCTTGCGACGCGTGTTCTCGGGCGGTGTATCGACTTGGAGTTCGCTCGCTAGATCCGGTCGCAAGATGGCCTCGACTAGAGCCAGATCCCACATGATCCAGCTCTTGCTGCTGCCAAATTTCTTTTTCCACTGCGCCGTCAAGTACTCTCCCAGTGGCCCCATCGATTGATGCCTGCGAAAAGTTTCATCGCGGTCAAACGTCAGGGCCTTTGACACGTCAGCCGACATGACGTGTAGAGTGAGTTTCGGTTGATTGAGCAGGAAGTCGGCCGCGTTCAAATCGCGCCGCACATTGAATTCCGACTTATTCCAAACCGACGTTTTGATATCGTACCGGAATCCCATTACAAACGCCTCGATCCGTTCTGCGATGTCCGGCGCCAGTTTGATGGCCGATGCAAGATTGGTCGATGCGCCGGTGCACACGACGTAGAGTCGATCACCCTTGGGTAACGCCCGTGCTTGGCGAATGATGAATTGAGCAGCCGGCGAATCCTTCGGATCGTCTCCTCCCCAAGGCTTTCCCATTGGTCGTTGGCTGCCGATCGGTAACGGTAGGTCTTCGCGACCAAGCAGTTTGACCAAATCCTCGTTGATTGTCTGGCTGTTTTCGACCGAGTCGGGATCACCCAGGTAATGAAACCATTGGGCGGATGAAAGGCCGACAACGGTGAACTTGTCCTGGTTCAACATGCGAACGATCGCGTACATGTCGTCGATCTCGTTACCGGTATCGGCGTCCAAGATCAGTTTGGGACGTGGATCGCTCCTATTGGAATCCTTTCCAGGCGGATCACCCGATTGCGCGATGCTCTGCAGGCAGCATGAAATTATCAGTACGAAGACGTGGTGGCGGTGCATTTGACTTTTTATGACTCGATGTATCGGAATCGTTGCTCAGTAATCGAGCGATTATACGTGGTTGTGTACTCTCGTTGGATGTTCCCTGCGGGCTCGGATCCGTTTGCGACGCAACGGACCCCCTGCTCGGCACGCTGGAGTCGTCCACTTTTCGGTGCAGCACGAGCGAAGTCGCGACCGGTCGTTCCGCAGAAAGCAAATCGCGAGAACTTTTTTTCGTCCAAGGTGACGGTCATTGCTCGCCGACCAGGGAAACGATTTGTGCAACGACGCATGATGCGGGATATCCGTCACGGCGAAGTCGGCAAACCCTCGTTGCGAAATGTTTTTGTCGTTAAACCGAACAGACCCGGCACGTTGGCTTGGCGTAACCATGACAACTGGGTGAAATTTTTCGGCACTGTCTCCGAAATGATGGTACTCGTTTGATGTGGAAATATTTGCATAGGCGAAGTGCTTGCGCAGATCGGCTCCGGCAATTGCCCAGGCCAGATCCCAGCGAGCGAATGACACACCCCTGACGTTGTGTTGACAGGTTTGTCTGTCTGCGAATGGACCACGTCGATTCTTGTATGAGATCGACTGAATAAATTCGAAATATGTCCGAACTGACTCGGGCATTAATAAAGGTAAAAGTATGACGACGGGGCAAATCTTAGAACCGCTATCCGTATCGTTCTCGACCGGCATGATGACGCGTCCTGCACCATCGACGAAGTCGACGGCGAATATCGCAGACGTGGCGAATCAACGTGTGCTAATCGTGGATGACGATCGCGCTATCCGAGTCGTTCTAAAGCGTGCGCTGTCACCGTTAAACGTCGATGCGGATCAGGCGAGCAGCGGAACGGAAGCTCTACAGATGATCGCGCGTGATAAGTACGATCTCGTCTTGCTGGATATCTCCATGCCGGGAATGGGCGGGTTCGAGACGCTGGAAGTGATCCGGTCGTCTGCCAGTCAAGACGACCTGCCCGTGATCATGGTGACGGCGGCGAGCGATCGCGAAACGGAGATTAAAGCGCTCCGGTGCGGTGCCAACGATCATTTGACAAAGCCACTAGACGATGCAATCGCTGCGGCGAGAGTTCAAACACACCTGAAAATGGTTTCGGCTCGCGACGAGCTGAAGCGATGCAACGAACGTTTTGAACTTGCCACAAAAGGGTCCGATGCCGGCATTTGGGACTGGGACTTGGTCAGCGGCGAAGTCTACTATTCACCTCGCTGGAAAGCGATCCTGGGGCTCTCTGCGGACAGCAATGTTCGTCAGGGCGAAGACATGTTCGGGCGCTTTCACCCCGAAGATGTTGCTGCTGCTAGAGAAGAACTTCGGCGACATTTGGACGGAGAAATTCCTCACTTTGAGACCGAAGTTCGAGTTCGACACGAAACGAAAAGCTACCGATGGATGTTGTGCCGAGGGTTGGCAGTCAGAGGGCCCGGGGGAGTTCCGAATCGCATTTCCGGGGCTTTGATTGACATCACCCGCAACAAAGTCGCTGACGCGTTGACCGGATTACCTAATCAACTGCAATTCAATGACAATGTGGATCGTTGCTTTGACCGGTTCAAACGAGAGCCCAGCGATCTATTCTGCGTCATGTATCTGGATGTTGATAATTTCAAGATGGTCAACGACAGTTACGGACATCAGGCTGGTGATCGATATCTGATTGACGTCGGAGCTCGAATTCAGCAATCGCTTCGTACTTGCGATTCCGCCATGGCCAGACTCGGTGGCGACGAATTCGCAGTACTGGTGCAGGATATTCGCGACTCCGAAGCAACCGCTCGAATCGCGACGCGAATTCTCAATTCGCTCAAGGAACCGATCACGTTGGACTGTGGTTCAAAGATCCGGGCAGGTGTAAGCATTGGCATCTCAATCGCATCGGATCGATGCAAGATCAAAGATGACTTGCTGCGCGAGGCCGACACCGCCATGTTCGAAGCGAAGTCGCGGGGCAAGAACTGCTACAGCGTTTATGATCCGAGAATGCACGCACAGGTACGCGAACGACTGACAATCGAAAATGATCTCCACACGGCTATTGAGCGTGATGAACTAGTACTCCATTACCAGCCGATCGTCGAACTGCCGCATGGAAATGTGGTGGGTGTCGAGGCGTTGGCTCGTTGGAATCATCCCACCCGTGGGCTGGTTAGTCCGTTGGAGTTTATTCCTGTCGCTGAGGACACCGGAATCATTGTGCCGATCGGTCAGTGGGTGATCCGCGAAGCGTGCCGAACGCTCGCTGTCTGGCAAGCACGCAGCAAAGGGTTTGAAACGCTCAAGCTGAATCTGAATGTTTCCGCAATTCAATTTCGTGACCCTGAATTGGTATCGACCGTCCGCGAGGCTGTCCAGGAGAATGGGCTGCAACCCGGGCAACTCGGACTAGAGATCACCGAGAGCTTGTTGATGGATCGCCCCGATGCCGCAGCATTATTGCTGGGTGAACTACGATCGTTTGGAGTTCGGATTGCAATCGACGACTTTGGTACCGGATTTTCGTCCTTGTCGAGTCTTCGTCACTACCCCTTGGACGATATCAAAATCGATCGATCATTTGTCAATCGTATCGACGTGGATTCCAACTTGGCCATCGTTCGCGCGATCCGCGGTCTGGCTGATGGGCTGAGCCTGAAAATTGTCGCCGAAGGGATCGAAACTCGTTCGCAATTGCAAAAATTGTGTAGTGCTGGATGCCAGTTCGGCCAAGGATTCTATTTTTGCCGACCAATCCCAGGTGATGAATTGGCGAACCGACTATCGGCCACCAAGTTTAACTTGCTGCCATTGGAATAATCGACGGGTACCGCCAAGCAGTTCTAAGCAAGCGACGCAAGTCCGCGCCGGAAAACTGCTAAGTGTGCAAGCAATGTCGGTTTGCCATACTAATGCCGCTAACGATCGCACCGACGATCCCGACAAACCCTTGGTCGGTCCCGCACAAGAATAAGTTCGGCAAATGCGTCGTCCCGTCCAGTTGCTTGTCGGGAGCCCCGTAAACCGCGCCGTTGTCGTGCCAGGTAAATCGACGGATCGTTTTGGGGGTGAACACGTCCGTGTCAATCACGTACCGTCTGAAATCGGGCATGAATCGCACCGACGATTCCACCGCCTCATCGTACTGACGAACCTTTTCGGCTCGATATTGCTCTTCGGGCAAACCGCACCAGCGGTCGTGATTGGCGAGCGTGGTGATTCGTATCACCCCATCCGGCAAACTGCCTTCTTCGGGATCGTAAACGTAATTGTTGGGCGAACAAATGACGCCGGTGCGAGCATCGCAAAGCGTGTGATTGGGACGTTGCCAATGAAAACGCTCACTGTCGTTATAGAAAACGATTGTCCGATCAAAACCAAAATCCTGCGGTAGACGATCGAGTATCGAAATCGATTCAATGAAAGACAGTTTGCCGGCTTTTGCGACATCGACGTCGGTGATGTCATCACACATGCGTAGTGTTTCGACATTTCCGGCGGATGATAGGATTCGATCCGCTTGCAATTCGGTGCCGTCATCGAGCAAGACTCCCGCCGCACGACCGTTGTCGACGTGAATCTTTGCCACGCCGCTGCGAAGTTTTAACTCGCCGCCGAGTCCGCGGAACTTGCGCACCAGGTTTTTGAGTATCAGGCGGACGCCCTTGAAGGGACGACCAAAGCCTTCCAGATAACAGGCACGAAACATGATACAAAACTGACCGAAATCCATGTCGTTTTCACGAGCATTGCCGTACCACATCAGCGGGCAGATCAACATTTCGATCAAAAGCGGATCGCTCAAATGTTCCGCCATCACTTCGCGGGCCGATCGCATGAAATTGGGATCGCCGCCATCCATATCGCTGTAATCGAGTAGCGATCCGCAGAGCGAGCGGAATCCGTCGATTTGAGTTGGGAA
Organism: Pirellulaceae bacterium; assembly: GCA_013002105.1. Next base: position 6,691 of record JABDKS010000857.1, read on the forward strand.
ATGTTCCGCGATTTCATTCTCCAACAATTCGATGTCGTTGTTGAAATCGAGCGAGACATCCGGAAATCGAATCGATGATCCGATCTGCTCGGCCAACTTGAAGTCCTCCCAGCGAAACCGGAGCTGTCGAATCAGTTTCGCCAGTGGACCCTTTTTGTTGCTGCCTTTGGTCGCATAGTTCGTCATCGCGTGGAGTCCGACATCGTAGTCGCGTCCACCCATGCGATAGAAAGAATTCAGGCCGCCGATTGTGTAGTGCTTTTCCAGGATGCACACACGTTGATCAAAATGCGCGAGTCGGATGCCGGCGGCCAAACCGCTCATTCCAGCGCCGATAATGATCGTGTCATATCTGGACATGCGTTCGTTTCGGCAAAGAGGTGGTTGCTAAGTGACCGACCCTCGTTCGTTGGCCGCCGCTGACGTCACCACAGCTTACGACTTCACAATGTCCTTCATCTTAGGTTCCAGATAAGTCACCGTGGAACTCATGCTTGCCAAATTGCCGTACTCTTCTTCAGGAATCTGCACACGATGTCGCTTACGCAATTCCATGACGATGTCAAGGAAATCCATGCTGTCGAGTTCCAATTGGTCGCGGAACGCTTTTTCGTCATCCAGGTTATCAAGGTCCTCATCCGGTGAGATGTCGTCGAGAATGTCCAGGATCTCGTCACGAATTTCAGCTGGGGTCATCGATTTTTATGTTGTGTTGGAAAGGGATACAGTGGGGAGTCGTTGTTTAGACGCGGCCGATGATAACGACCGAGTTAATGCCAAGCATCCCAAATGAATTATTCAGGATGTAATCGACCTGCTTGGTTTCTTGAGGTTCATTCAGCACCAGGCCCGGCAGATCGCAATCGGGGTCCAGTTGGCTGACATTGATGGTGGGATGCACCACGCGGTCAGAGAATGACATCAGGTTACCGGCCAATTCCAGCGCGCCGGCGGCACCCATCGCGTGGCCGATATAACTTTTGGTGTTGTTGATTCGGACCGATTGGCATTGGCCAAAGACCGTTCGCAGTGCCGTGCATTCCTGCGCATCGCCGCTGGCAGTGCCCGTGGCATGCGTGCTGACGATGTCGATTTGTTCTGCGTCCAATCCGGCGCGTTTCAGAGCCGCGTTGACACATTGGGCTTGTCGCTCAGGGTTGGGCAACACAAAGTCGGTGGCATCGGTGTTCATGGCATAGCCGACCAATTCGCCGTAGATCTCTGCGCCGCGGGCTTTGGCGTCGCTCAATCTTTCCAGCGTGTACAAACAGCCGCCTTCGGCAACCACAATCCCATTGCGTTGCGTATCAAACGGTCGCGACGCTTGAGTCGGATCGTCGTGAGTAGCGAGTGCGTTTTGGCTATTGAAACTCGCGAAAATTCCGAAGGTGTGAATGCTTTCACTGGTTCCGCCGGCGATCGCAAGGTCACATTCTTGCAAACGCAGCATCTGAGCACCCTGGATGATGCCGGCGTTGCCGGCTGCGCACGCCGCTCCAATGGTGTAATGCGGGCCGGTGATGCCCATATTCAACGCGATCTCGCCAGCCGGATTGTTGGCAACCGTGCGTGGGTTATGGTGGTGCGACCAACAACTCGTGTCGTAATCAAATCCCTTGATCACATAGATCTCATTCTCGGTTTCGACATTCCCGTGTTCGGTCACGCCGACATAGATTCCGACACGCGATTTGTCGGTGTTCTCCCAGTCAATACCGGAGTGTTGGATGGCTTCGTTGGCCGCGTACACGCCGACGCTACCGGCACGCGTGCCACGGCGAATTTCCTTTTTCTTTTGATACCGGGTTGCCTCGAAATCGCAGACGCCGGCAAGTGTCTTGCCAAAGTATCGGATCTCGTACGGCTGTACCCCGCTCTGTTTGGCCAGCAATGCATCTCGGTACGACTGCCAATCGTTGCCGTTGGGTGCGGTCAGACCGACACCGGTGATAACGATTCGTTGATCGTCGGGCAGTTGTGAAGCGCGGTGAGGGGCAATCACGAGTGTTTCAAAAAATTCGACTGGTGGGGCGATTGGAGGATGCGTTCTTGACCGCACAACATCCAGCAAAGCTAACAATTCACGGCAAAACTGACAACGCCCTGCCTCATTTTATGGCGTTTTGGGGCGATTCCCTCCACAGCCATGCGGGGGACGCTCAGACATGCCCCGAATCACCGCGATGCCCACAATCACCTCTTTCGTCCCCCGATTCGTTCGGGGAGTCCCCCGAACCGTTTCGGTAAGACTGGGCGAGCCGATCGAGTCCCGTGTCCATCGAGATTCGTACGTGATACCCAAGTCGCGTCGTCGCCGATGTGATGTCAAAGTAATGATTGCGCGCCAATTGGGCCGCAACAAACCGCGTCATGGGTGGTTCGTTTTTTTGCCCAGTAATCCGATATGCCGTTTCCAACATCGCACCGAGTCGGTACGCGTTGCGAAACGAGATCCGTTTTTGTGGTGGATCCACGCCGCCGAGTTCGCAGATTTTGGCGATCCAATCCCAGCACTGAACCGGTTCGTTTTGCGAGATGAAATAGGCCCGACCACCGGCGGATTGCGGATCGGCCTGGAGTGCATCCAAAGCGTCCAAGTGTGCTCCGGCGGCGTTGATGACGTGGACGGTGTCCACCACATTCTTTCCGTCGCCGACGATACGAAGTCGACCCGTTCGAGCGCGGTCGAGCAATCGCGGCAAGATGTGTGGATCATTTTCACCCCAGATCAGATGGGGACGCAGTGCGCAGGTGTGTAGCGTGCCCAGTTCGTGCGATTGCAAGATTTGTTGTTCTGCCAAGGCTTTGGTGTGTGGGTAATGACACAGCCATTTTGTCGGATACGGCTGCGTTTCGTCGACGTTGCTCTGGTGTCGTCCGTCGAACGTGACGCTGGGGCTACTGGTAAAGACGAGTGTTCCAATCGACGCGGCGCGGCATGCCGATACAACCTGCTGTGTCGCCAGCGTATTGATCCGATAAAAATGGCTCCACCGTCCCCACACGCCTGCGACCGCCGCGGTATGCACGACCGCATCTACGTCGCGAATGTTGCCGCGACAGAACTGATTGTCTGTCAGGTCTCCGCGCCGGTGCGTCATCCCTAAGGAAACGAGTTCCGGATAGACGCCTCGCGAAATCCCAACGACATCATCACCGCGATCGATCAGTTGACGAACGATTTCGCTGCCAAGAAATCCACCACAACCGGTGACAAGAACACGCATACGAACAACACAAAGGATCTATGAACGACGAGCAACGAGTTAAGAATCACTGCGGGAATCGATGCTAAAAGAATTACCGAATCCCTGCCCCAATCATAGACGACCTAAATCTGGTCCGCGGGTGTGGGTACCTGTGCCAGCGTGATCAGTACGACCACTTGCTGGTGCGTGTTGTCGCTGCTGGTGCCGCTGAGCATTTGTTTGCCCAGACCGATTCGTTCCGCGGTGGTCCCCATCACGAACGTATCGTTTTCGACTCCGGTCAACATAAAGTCAAGTTGGTCGATGGACCAAGTTTCGCGACGTGTGTCGATTCGCAGAGCCGTGTCGCTGCTAACCCAACTTTGCCGCATCGATCCGTGTTGAATTTCGGGCCGAAACCGCAGGTTGATTTGTTGTGGCGTGTTCCCGGAGGTCGGCGTGAGTGCCAAAAGGAATTGTGGATCGACCAACGTGCGTCCGAAAAGTTCACCGTCAAGTCGCACAAGCGAGACGTGTGATCCTTCGATCGGCTGTCGAACGGGTAGTTCGTATCGCCTGCCGGTTCGCATCGGAATGCGGCGACCGCCATGCGAAACCTCGCTGGCGACGTCGGCTTGCGAAAGAAACTGATCCACGACCGACTTTGGTTGGGTCATGCTGTCCAAGCGTGATCGAAACCGCTCGGCGTCGATCACTCGACCGGTACGCAATCCATTACTGATTAATTCGCGACGCGTCGTTGCAGCCAAATTGGTTTCATCGACCCACTGCCATAACGATTGAATGTCATCCGGTGTCGTCTCGTCGATTTCGATCGGCACAAACTCGACGTTCAAGATCAAGGACCGTGGGTTCTCCTGTAGCTGCTTAATTGCAGGAGTGTTTTTCGCAACATCGGTGCCGCGGTCAGTCCAGGTCGCGCAGCCACTAGCGAGCAACGCTAGCATTGCTGCGAGAGCCGATTGGCATGATAGGCGGCGACCGACGGTTGGCACGCTCCCTCCTTGTGCGAATTACGTGTGAATCGGACGGTACGGGTCTATCGCAGAGCACGTCAAGTTTGCCTTGGCGATTTGTTAGTGGCTAGTCAGGTTGTTTTCGCTCTTTTCGTGAAACAGGAACTCGACTAAAGTTCCCAGACTACCCGCATATGGTGATCGGACGTTGAGTGTCGATGGTGGCAGGAACACCATGCTTGACCGACCGTCACGCTATTGACCGAAGTGGCCAAGGAGGAGCCAAAGTATGTTGCTGGACAGAATCGATATCGATGCGCACGGACCGCTGAGTCGTGTCGAATTGGGACCCTTTGCTGAACATTTGAACGTGGTCTGTGGCCCGGAAGGCTATGGGAAGACCGCGATCGCACGTTTCATTCGCGACTCGCTGGTCGACCGACACTATCCGCTGGGAATGATCAGTTCCTCCGGCGGTCGAGTGGTTTGGGCGGATCGCGCCGGTCGAGTCCATTGCCGACGCGAGCAAGATG
>JABDKS010000869.1 GCA_013002105.1 Pirellulaceae bacterium
CTGATACAACGCACGCATCCATTAACGAGAGTTCTTCTAAGAAACGGCAACAGGTCGACGAGTGCCATCAGGAGCAGATTTAGCAGTGTTGAGCAAGATGCTTTCAGATTGGAACGACGTTACGCGATCAGAGTATAAACTGAGGCAGCTGGCGAACGTTTGATTCAAGCGAATGCGGTCGTCTACAATTCTGAGACGAAGCTACTCGCGTGGGCGGCATGCTAGCGTCACCTTTGCGATCTTATTTTTCACTGCGGAAAACACTGTGACGTTGATTTTTCGATGCATTTGCTTTGCCGGACAAGGGGCGTTCCTGGTCGCACTACTGATTCCTGGTATCGCGTTGGGACAAACCGTCAGTGACGAAGTGGCGTTGGCGTATCACGCCAATCGAGGTGGCACGATTGCGTATCAATGCAAGATCACCCTCTCGAGCGGTCGCGATGCCCGTAAGTACGAAGGTCGATTGAATTACCGCGTGAGCTCGCGAACGAAGGATTCGTTGACGATTGATGTCGACGGCAGTTTGAACAAGACAGCTTCGCCGGCGGCGTCCACCTTGCCCGGCGGCCTGATCGGGTTGCAACCTTTGTACAACGGTCGGTCTTTTGAGACGTTCGGATTGAATTCGCGAGTCAAAATGGATCGGTTCGGAGTAGTGGAAAGTTTGAGTAGGGATCATCCGCTGCCCGCTGTGCTGGGGAGTTATCCATTGTTGGCGTTGTCACCGTTGCCCAGAGGAGAAGCCAAGACTTGGACGCAAGAGGACGTGCTGACCGTCAGCGAAGAGAATGCGCAGGAGAGGTCTTTATTATTGCGACCGTACTTGGGCGTGCGGCCGGGCCGCGTTTCGGCTGGATCAGAAGTGGTGACGTACACGATCGAGAAGACCGAGGGGGATCTAGTGACGATTAGCCACGCGTATTTGCTGGATGCCAAACAGACTCAGCCGCCACTGAAATTGTCGGGCACCGGAACGTCGGTCTTTGACAAACGACGGGGCTTTTATCTTTCGCATTCGATCAAACGCACATTAGTCCTCAGCGAGGGAACGACGGTTTCGATCCCCATTCAGGTTGATGTTGTGCGAGAGTTTGACCATGGTTTGCTACCGCTGACGCCGGCGGAGCAAGCGAAACTGGATCAAAACGTCGCGAAGTACAAAATGGAGGTGGAGGCTCGAAAAAAGGCGGAAGCAGCGGCAGCGGCCAAGCCGTTTACCGAGGATCAGCGATCGGCATGGACCAAAAGGTTGAAGAATCCAGGCGATGTTTCGGAAATGTCCAAACTGCGACGCGAGTTAGAAAAAGTCGATCCGCGTCAGGAACCGGAGTTGGCTGCCGCAATTTTCGAGGCGTCGCAAAAAGTGGATCAACACACTGCCGAGCGATTCTTGAAACTGGCGGCAAAGTTTGATGATCGTCTCACCGAGATGGTGCAGGATATGATCGAGTACGCCAAGGGCTACGGCGGCGTCACCAACACCGGCGATCCGGTGCCAGAGAATGCCAAGCTTGTCAAAGGAATAATTTTGGCGTTTAAGGATAAGTACGCTAGTCGGTACGACGGAGTCGTCGTGGCCAGTCACGACACAGACAGCGGTGATGTGTTTTTTACGTCACCGCGAGGTTCGTCGATCCGGCAAGCGTTGATTTCGTCCTTCCGATTTCCACCGCCGACGATCCAGCAACCACCGGGCGTGGATATTGCAGCGATCATGACCGCCAGCGAGAAACCGAACTCGGGTTCCGATCCAGCCGGCATTCGCGAGTGGACGGACAAGACCGGACGTTACAAGATTCAGGCGGAATTGATCGACGTTAGCGACGATGTTGCGAAGCTGAAGCGAGATGACGGAAAGTTGATTCAGATTCCGATCAGCAAGCTAAGCGACGAGGATGCAACGATCGCGAAGAATTTTGCCCCGCCCGAAGATTCGCCCTTTGAAGTGATCGAAGAGTGAGTCGGTCAATTTCGCCGAGCTTATGAAGAGTCGCCGGACACTCCGTGGCCGGTCTCGATGGC
>JABDKS010000905.1 GCA_013002105.1 Pirellulaceae bacterium
ACGACTGGGTCGATGACGACGACGAGGATGACGACGACGAGGATGAGGATGAGGATGACGACGAAGACGGTCTCGAAGACGACGAGTGGGAAGAAGTCGACGACGACGATGATGACCTCGTCGAGGACGACGACGAAGATGATCTAGATGACGATGAAGAGTATGACGACGAAGACTGGGACGACGAAGACGAAGACAGCGAGGACGACGACGACGAAGAAGATTGGGAAGAGGGCGACGACGAAGAAGAGGAAGAGGAAGAAGAAGACTGGGAGTAAGCCCCACAAAGATGTTTCGGCAATGGGGTTTCAACAGACAGGTTTCAGCGAAGAGGTTTCAGCCACGGGGCTCCTGCGTGTCAGTTGGCCCGAGTTGACCGTCACGAAGTCACAATCGAATGGTAGCCAGGTTGGGTTCGCGAGCGACTTTGCTCCGCCAGGTCGTCACCGACGAGAATTTTCACCACGCTCGAACGCCGCAAAGTCCTTTGCCCTGCATGGCCTTATTCGTCACCCAGTTTGAATAAGTGCCGCAATGCTTCGAGCAACCCGCGCTCGTGACCTTCTGCCACGTCGTCTCTGAGTGATGCCAACGGCGGATGCAAGAGTTTGTTGATCAGACGATCAAACGACTTTTCGATTTCTTTGACCACCGACGGATCCACATTGCCGCCGTCTAACTTGGCCACCAACCGTTTCAATTCATCGTGCTTCAGATCCTGCGCCTGTTCGCGCAATCGTCGCACCACCGGTCCGGTCGCACGATGGTTCCACTCTTGAATGAACCGATCGGTTTCGTCTTCAATGATTTGCAGAGCCTTGGGCCACTCCTTTTCGCGCTCGCGACGATTCCGCTGGCAGGCCGCTTGCAAGTCATCAATTTGGTACAGATAGACACTGGGCATATCGCCAATCACGACGTCAAAATCACGCGGTACGGCCAGGTCCAACATCAACAACAACCGGTTTTGGCGTTGGGCATGCAGCGGCGTAAAATCTGTCGCTGACAAGATCGGCTCGTTCGACGCGGTGGTGCCGATCAACAAATCGGCCGCAACGACTTGGTCGTGTAGTTCACTCCAGTCGACCGCGCGAACTCCAAACTCGGCCGCCAAAGCGTCGGCCCGCTCGCGGCTGCGATTGAGCACGCAAATGTTCGTCGCCCCGGCTTGCTGCAAATAGCGCAGTGTCTCCTCACCCATCTCGCCGGCACCGCAGATCACCACATTCTTACCGATCAGCGAATCGAATACTTCGGGTACCACTTCGCCAATCGCCACGCTTGGCACGCTCACGCGTCGGCGATGGATCAAGGTGTCCGTCTGTACGCGTTTGGCAGCCCGGTTGGCCGCTTGAAAAACAGTGTGAGTCAACGGTCCGGCTGATCCCAACGCGCAAGCCTGATCGTAGGCCTGTTTGACTTGCGACAAAATCTGCGATTCGCCCAACACCATGCTGTCCAAACTGGCCGCGACAGTGAATAGATGCTTCACCGCTTCGCTGCCGGTTCGATAGATCATCTGATCGATGACTTCATCGGCCGTCAGGGCACGCTGCTCGGCCAAGAAAGCGGCAACCGCCTCGCGATCCAAAACACTTTCGTCTTCGCTGGACGTATACAGCTCGACGCGATTGCAAGTGCTCAGCAACACCAACTCGCTGGAGGGAAATCGTTGGCAAAAAGCATCCAGCGTTTTCTCGACCTGGTCGGCCGAGAACGAAAGGCGTTCGCGAAAGTCGACGGCCGCATCATGGTGGCTGCAACCGATCATCTGCAGTTTCATCCGACCGGCTCCCGCTGGAAGTCGACCATGACGACATTTTTCATCACACGAATTGCGACCATCCGATCAACCGCACCCGTCGCTTTCTGATCAGCCTGCACCTCCAAAGCTGGAGGCGCGACCAGCGGCGGGTCGGACTTGCCGTGCGAGCTAGTCAAGACACTGATCATTGCCAGCACCAAGAAGCCCAAACTGGCCAGCGTCAAATAAACCGCTTTGCGGCCGCGGCTGGCCGGTGCATAAAAAAACTCCAGCGCCGTGGTTCCGACCAACCATAAAAACAGCAACATGCTGAATAGCACGCCACCATCGGTCCAACCGACGTGCCCCAGCTTGTTCAGGTTCATGACGATCCCGGCGACCACGCCGACCGCGACCGCAATCGTGCTAGTGACCAGACAACGACGATTCATGCGACCGAGCGTTTCGAGTGTCGGCAATCGCAACGCGGATCCGGCTCGCTTGTGTTTCAACCGCCGTGACTGAACCAGATACATCACGCCCGCTAAAAAACCAATCAGGACCGCACCGGCACCAATCATCATCGCCAAACCGTGCACGCTACCCCACACGCCAACCGCCTCGCTGCGCGAGAACGGTTCCATGTTGCGAACCGCCACACCCATCCCGATCGTCGCCAGCACCGCTGGTAAAAAGAAAAAACTGACAATCGTGTCGGGCCGGCGCAGATACAGCACCAAAAAACAGACCGCCAATCCCAACGCTAACAGGTGGGACCAATCCGACCACGTTGCCAACAGCCCCACGTCGGGTTGCCCCGCCTCGGGGATCGCCCGCAGCGTGACAAAACAGACGTGCGTGAAAAGCCCAATTCCCATCATCACGACGACTGCCAAACCGCGACCGGGAATCCGACCGAGCAAACGCAGCAGTTCCAACACCAAGACCACTAGATAGCTGGTGAAAAAACAGGTGACGGAGATCTCGCGAAGGATGGCGAGCATGGGTCAGAATTCCGAACGGAAAGTCGCGGTGGGATGAACTGTTCATCCTACACGTTGAAAGAAAATTGTCATCGCAAGGGAGGGGACGATTTCGGCGGATTTCCGAGATCGACGCCATCGTCGGTGCGAAGAATCCTGCGGTTATTCGTGTCCGGCACACAGGGTGACCGGGGGACGGCACACGGGTCACCGGGGCACGGGACATGGGTGACTGGCACATGGGCCACGGGGTGACCGGGACTTGGGACACGGGGTGATCGGGACATGGGTAGGACGCGAATCGGTGAACGTAACCCACCTCTTTCGCTTGACGTTATCTCCGGCAACTCGTCCAAATCTCCGGCAACTCGTCCAACCGGTCTCGCAGCGGTCGCGAACCAGTCGCCCGGGGATCGTGTCTCCCTCTCCAACGCCATGAACTTGCCGCCATCATGACAGCGTGTCGACCAAGCGTGTCGACCAGTCGCATTCGCGATTCACAGCGACGGCGGCCCAAGGATGATGGCGGCCCAAGGGTCACCTACAGCGCGCTAGCGGATTGCCTGCCCCGTTATCGGGTGACGCATCGCCCGCTACCGGTCGGCTCGGGCAAAATGGTACGCCCCACAAGTCGGTGCACTCCACAATACCGTGCGCCCGACAAGTCGCTGCGCTGTACAAGTCGAAACCAGCACGCCGCGTCGACTACTCGACACGGCCTCCTCCCCCGAACTTCTCACCGAAGGAATCGAATGATGAAAACTGATTTAACCGACATCACACTGGTCGTCGACCGCAGTGGATCGATGGAAAGCATCCGCGACGACGCCCAGGGCGGCATCAACGCGTTCATTCGCGAACAAGCCGGCCTGCCCGGTCAAGCACTGATCACGTTGGTGCAGTTCGACACCGATTACGAATTTCTTGCCAAGGGTGTCCCGGCGACCGATATCGCACCGTACGAACTGCAGCCCCGCGGTGCGACCGCGCTTTTGGATGCGATCGGCCGTGCGATCAACGAAACGGGTCAACGACTGAGCCAAATCAACGAATCCGATCGTCCTGGCCTGGTCGTCTTTGTCGTCATGACCGACGGTCTGGAAAACTCCAGCCGCGAATTCACCACCAACAAGATCAAGCAAATGATCGAGCATCAACAAACGCACTACCAATGGCAGTTTACGTTTTTGGGTGCCGATCAAGATGCGTTTGCCGAAGCCGGCGCGCTGGGAATCGCTGCCGGTGGCGCCGCTACATTTGCCAAGCAAAAAGTTCGTGCGGCGTATCGAGGCACCAGCAGCAATGTCGCTCGGATGCGACAGCAAACGATGTGTGGCGAGGCGGTGCAAAACCAGTACAGCGAATCCGAGTTGCGAGAAATGGGTGACGACTGAGTTCACTGACGCAGTTGTAGAGAAGATGGATATCACCACGGCGACTGGATCCAATTTCGCACTTCGACCTGGCCACCGGCGTCGATCCGAACCCGCACCGCGCCAACGCTCGCTGTCACTTGCACTCCGCTGCCGGTGGCAGCGAGCATCTCGCGGACTTCGACACGCCGCGCCCGTTGTCCGCCGCTAACGACCGTCTCTCTGGGTCGCGCCCACTGCAATACCGATTCGGCATCCATCGTCAAACTGCCGTGATGCGGTGCCATCAACACGCCGCCGGGCCGTGGACGAGGTTGATTGATCAGGACCCGAGTCCCAGGCGGTTCTAAATCACCCGGCAACACCAGCGCGCGATCGGCGTGGTCGATGCACAACACCAAGCTGTTGGCATTGTCATTGCCGCCCACGCCACCGATCGGCGGATGCAACACCCGCATCGTTTGTTTTCCAGTCGTGACCATTTCATCGGCATGCACTTCGACACAGTCCACCGCAGATCGCGCGATTGCGGCCCGCGTCGCGTCAAGCGCTCCGGCTTCGTCATTTGCCAACATCCCCGGCGGCGTGATGATTTGATCGACACCAAAGCGACGTAAAATTCCCGGCAACGCGTTGTAGTGGTCACTGTCGGCGTGTGATAAATACACGCCGTCGATCCGTGTCGCGCCCAACGACCACAACGTCGCATCAATATCTCGACTGCTGCCGCGATCATTGGCCAGTCGGCCGCAGTCGTAAAGCCAGACGTCATCTTTGGCAAACCGCAATACCACACTAGTACCATGACCGACATCGACGAACGTCGCTTCGATCGATCCATCGGGCAGAGGCGCCGGTGTGGTCGCCATCCACCACGCTGCGACACCCCAGAGCACGACCCATCCACGACGCAGGACTTTATCGCGTCGGCGATCACCCAATGCCATCATGCCAGCTAACACGCCGTAGAAAGTGGCGACCCACCAAGCAGGCGGTGATGGCAACCAATGGTGTCCGCCCGGCAACGATGCGCTCAGAGCGATGATCCCCTGCATCACCATCAATGCACCCGAACAGACCGACCCGAATAAGTCGCCAAGCATCGGCGAGAAAAATCCACCAAATACCGTCGCCACGCCGCTGGCCAAGGCCAAAAACAACGGAAACGCCAACAGCACGTTGGTCGCAACACTAACGAGCGACACGACATGGAAATGAAACCATACCAACGGAATACTGGTCGCCGTCACGCACAGACTGAACCACGTAGCCTGCCGCACCGCCCGGCCCCAGAACATCAGCTGCCGCACCCACCACGACCGCGAACTGTCGGCAAGCTGCACCAGCCGTTCTTCGCGCTGCAATACCCGCTGGACCGCCGGCGAACGTGATCGTGATCGTTGGCCGCAGGTAATCAACGTCGCGACGGCCAAAAACGACAACTGCATCCCCACTCCGAACAAGTTGTGCGTGTTGTATCCAATCAAAATTAGCGCCGCGAACGCCAACGCATTGATCGGTTGACTGGGACGCCCGACCCAAATTGCAACCATCAACAACGAAATCAACATAGCCGCTCGCAAGACCGGCGGTCGGCCACCCGTGATGGCGCAATAAGCAACCGCAACGCCAATTACCCAAGCAATTTCGAACTTCTGTGGCGCACGAATTAACATCGCCAGCTTTTGTGCCAGGAAAACGATGATCGCCAAATGCAATCCGCTGACCGATAACAAGTGCGCCGTTCCGGTCACCAGCAAATCATCACGAGTGTCCGGATCGACGAAATCTCGCTGCCCGATCACCAGTGCCACCGCCAATGGTCCAGCCGATTCGCTGGTGTGCTGCAGCAACAACTCGCGACTGCGGTCGGCAAACCAAGCGACAGCCCGCATCGGGTTCAGTGACCGTCGTCGCAGCAACACAATCTGATCCGCCGCATCGACGTCCACTCGCGCGTGCAAGTTTCGGCGGCGATAGACATCGCGCAAATCTCGCTCACCCGGATTCGACGGGCCGGCAAATTGACGGATCGATCCATAAACTTGTAAACGGTCCCCCGGTCGCAGGTCACTGAGTTGACCGTCACTAACGACCAATACGCGACCGGTCATCGGCTGGAATTGTTGTCCCACTCGATACCGATTCACCGTCGCTTCGAATTGTGTCTGCCAAGGTGTCACGTTGCGGCGACTGGGCAAATCGGCCAGCGGATGACGCCGCAACACGACCGGCCAGTCAATCGTGACTTCCAAGATCGCCGGTTCACTCAGCGGCGTGACGACGCGAAAAATCGTTGCTTCGTTGTAGTCGTTGGTGATCACCGCGTGCCGAATCGCGAAACACGGCGCACACAACGCCACCACCGCTACCCAAGTCCAGCGACCGCCACGCGCGGCGATCCATCCAACACAACTGATCAGACAAATCGCCCACACGACGAACACCGACCAATGAGTCGTGCTGATCGCAGACGCAATCAGCACACCGACGATCGCGGCGATCACGCCCAAGACCAGCGGCCACTGATGCAACATCCGGTCCGGTCGCCAAGCCTGGCCAAACCATCGCTGGCTCAGATCGCCCGGATTACCGTTGGACGGACCGCCATGGGTCGGCGAGCCAAACCACCGCCCAAGCGACACGCAGACTCTCAACAACCGGTCGCGCCACGTAACCACCTGGCCCAACGGTTCGTGTTGGCGTCGCACGTGCTCGCGCAGATCATCATCAACTGTTTCGGTAGCCCCACCCAAAACGCGCCCCCTTTTGCCCCTTGCGTCCCAGACGTCGTCTCAAATCCCCAATTGTCGCGATGCCTCGCTACCAACAGGACCGCGATCATCGCCTCCAATGCCGACGATCGCGCTGGGCGACCTCTTGTCGACTCAAAACATCAGTATGACCGACCGAATGTCGGCAGTAGGTGGTCGCTGATCCATTTCATCCACCACCGACGCGGGTTTCCGCGCTGAATCAACGCTTCGTCCCCCCAAGACCCTGGTAAAATCCCCATGTTGTCCGATTTGCCAACTTCCACGACACTCCCACGATATGAATTTATACAACTCCATCTTCCGCGTGGCCTTGATAGCTGCGATCGCAATGCAATTTCACGACGCTGCTGGCCAAGAGACGCTTTCGGGACAAGAAACCGAATCGCTGCCGATGGCTTATCCCGATACCGTAAAAGGCGACATCGTTGACGACTATCACGGCAACGTCGTCGCCGATCCCTATCGTTGGCTCGAAGACACCGAGAGTGATGAGACGGCTCAATGGATCCAGGCCCAAAACGAAGTCACGCAGGCTTACCTTAAAACGCTACCCGATCGCGAATCGATGCGGGCCCGGCTGGAAACATTGTGGAACTACGAGCGGTTCGGATTGCCACGCCGCCGCGGTGAAACCTATTTTTACAGCCACAACAACGGCTTGCAAGATCAAGACATTCTGTACAAAGCCGCCGCGTTGGACGCCCAGCGTGAAGTGCTGATCGATCCCAATCAGCTCAGCGCCGACGGCACCGTTGCGCTGGCCGGTACCGCAACGACCGAAGACGGAAAGTTGATCGCCTATGCCCTGGCCGACGGCGGTAGCGATTGGCGAACGTGGCGAATCCGTGATGTCGCGACCGGCAAAGACCTGGAGGATGTCGTTCGCTGGGTCAAATTCAGCGGCATCGCCTGGCTGCCCGACGCGAGCGGATTCTTTTACTCGCGGTACGTCGAGCCGGATGCTGACGACGCGTTGACGGCAAAGAATGAAAACCAAACGATGTATTTCCACGCACTGGGGACCGATCAAAGCGCCGACGCGATGATCCTGCAGCGCCCCGATCATCCCAAATGGGGTTTCTCGCCCCAAGTCACCGATGACGGTCGCTACCTGATCGTTCAAAACTGGAAAGGGACCGAACCCAAAGCACAGATCTTTATCAAAGACCTCCGGCAAGCCGATTCGCCGGTCGAGCCACTGATCACCGGATTCGACGCCGAATTCGAATGGTTCGCGTCGATCGACGACACGCTTTATTTCGTTACCGATCACCAAGCCCCCAAACGCCGCGTGATCGCGGTGGACGCCAAGAACAGTGACCGCGGCTCGTGGAAAGAAGTGATCGCGGAGACCGAGGACGTTGTCGAATCGGTCAGCCTGTTTGGCGAGACGTTTTATGTCGCCGCACTCAAGGACGCTCGCGGCAAAGTTACCCGGCACAAGCTGGACGGCACGCTGATCGATGAACTCTCGCTACCCGGCGTTGGCAGTGTCGGCGGGTTCGGTGGCCGACAGGCCGCCACCGAAACGTTTTACAGTTTTACCAATTACGTGACACCCACATCGATATATCGCGTCGATCTGACCAATGGCGAAACTTCGCTTTGGCGGCAACCCGAAGTCGCATTCGATGTCGACGAATTTGTAACCGAGCAGATCTTTTGCAACAGCGCCGACGGCACTCGAATTCCGATCATCGTCACCCGTCGCAAAACCACCAAGCTGGACGGATCAAATCAAACACTGCTGTACGCTTACGGCGGTTTCAACATCTCTTTGACCCCCGCCTTCTCGCCGGCCATCGCCGCTTGGATCGACTCGGGCGGCATTTACGCTGTGGCAAATCTACGTGGCGGTGGCGAATACGGACGCGAATGGCACGAAGCGGGAATGCGGCTGCAGAAACAAAACGTCTTCAATGATTTCATCGCTGCCGCCGAGCACTTGATCGCCGCCGGATACACTCAATCAAATTTGCTGGGTATTCGCGGCGGCAGCAACGGCGGGCTGTTGGTTGGAGCGGTGATGACTCAGCGGCCCGAATTGTTTGGTGCCTGTCTTCCTGCCGTCGGAGTGATGGACATGTTGCGTTATCACAAATTCACGATCGGCTGGGCTTGGGTGACCGAGTACGGCAGCAGCGACGAAGCCGATCAGATCAAGAACTTGCTGTCGTATTCACCGCTGCACAACTTGAAACCGGGGACCTGTTATCCGGCCACGTTGATCACCACTGCTGATCGAGACGACCGCGTCGTTCCGGGCCACAGTTTCAAATTCGCCGCGACTCTGCAAGCAGCGCAAGGTTGCGACAATCCAACGCTCATCCGAATCGAAACCCGCGCCGGCCACGGCGCCGGCACCCCGATCAGCAAACGAATCGATGAATACGCCGACCTCTGGGCCTTCCTGAAAGCCAACTTGCGTTAGCCGCTGGAATCTGCGCGATCAACAACGCTCGACTGACGCGGGATTGCCTAGCCGACGTGGATCGATCAGAGCTATACGGTCGGGTTCCTGCCACGGGAGTATTCGATGCCAAAATCGGTCATCGTTAATTTACTTCATCTGTTCGCGATCGCGTGTTTGTTGATTGTCTGTTCGGGCTGTCCGCGTAACGCCGACAATACGGTGACGGTGGTGCTGCAGGGCGAATCGATGTTGACCCAGCAGGTTGCCCAACACGTTGCACCGTCGCTATTGGACGACGCCAACTGGTCGCACCTGACGTGGTCTCAATGGGGATGGGGCAATGTGAAGTTGACGATCGCGCCGGTCACCGATCCAGAATCGATGCGCGATCGGATAGGCTTCGGAGACGTCACAAAGATCGAGGGTCGAACGGTCTACGTCAAAGTGTCCCCCATCCGCGGCACCCTAGCGGTCATCTACGCACGCACAATCAAAGTCATCAGCGACCTGTTCGCGCGTTAGAAAAAAATGACTCAACATCAGCGTCCAGTTCGTCCGGGCTTGTGCGTCTCACTCATGGAGTCCACCGAACCAAATGACTTTGAACGAAAACGACATCAGCAAAGAGGTCGTGACCGCCGCGATCGAAGTTCATCGCACGCTCGGCGGACCCGGATTGCTGGAATCGGTTTACGAAGAAGCCCTCGCGTTCGAACTCAAGCAACGAGGTTGCCAAGTCCGAAGGCAAGTTCCATCGCCAATTCGATACAAATCCGTCACGCTGGCGACGCCCTTGAAGATCGACCTGCTGGTCGACGAACGGGTCATCGTCGAATGTAAAGCGGTCAACCAATACTTAGCGATCTTTGAGACACAAACACTGACTTATTTGCGTCTGCGAAATCTCAAGCTTGGCCTCGTGATCAACTTCGGCGAAAAGGTGGTCAAGGACGGGATCCATCGCGTAGTGAATGATTTGTAAGAGAAGAACGCAAAGACGCAAAGATGTAACGGAGCATCTCGAATGACAACCAGCAGTGAATCCATTGCAATGAGAGTCGTGAGGTTCGAGCCAAGTTAACCTCACGCATGACCTCTTTGCGTCTTCGCGTCTCTGCGTCTTTGCGTTGAAACCGACGACTTCACGATGGTCGTGTCGCAGCTCGAGTGATCTGATATCGAATCGAGGCGCTGTTTTTTTTGCGCAGGATTGGGAGCTTCGTATTGGCTTCGTCAGCGAGGCAGTCGTGAACAGCGGGGTCAATCTTGTCATGAATGGGTGGCAAGAGAGGAAACGCAAAGACGCGAAGACGCAGAGACGCAAAGATGTTTTCGGAGCATCTCGAATTTCAACAAGTAGTGAATCCATTGCAGTGAGAGTCGTGAGGCTCTAGCCACGTCGAATTCACCCATGGCCTCTTTGCGTCTCAGCGTTAAAACCGACGACTTCACGATGATTGTGTCGCAGCTTGAACGATCTGATATCGAATCGAGGCGCTGCTTTTTTTCGGACCCGACAGGGAGGTACGCATTGGCTCCGGCAGCGAGTCAGTTGTGAACAGCGGGGTCGATCTTGGTACGAATGGGTGGCAAAAATAGAAACGCAAAGACGCGAAGATGTTTTCGGAGCATCTCGAATCACAACTAGTAGTGAATCCATTGCAATGAGCGTCGTGAGGCTCGAGCCA
>JABDKS010000921.1 GCA_013002105.1 Pirellulaceae bacterium
GAGCTTCGTTGTCCCCCTCTTTCGAAGCGACGACCAACTGTGTTGTCGACATCTCGCCGTCCACGATAACCTTACTCGTATTACGAAAGTCACTTTGCCGGCGACCGTCGCCACCGGATACAATCTACTTGATCAGTTCCCCGCACGACCCTGGGGGATTGCAAAACCAATCGTTTTGCGGTGAAAACTTTATGCAAATCGCTGTGAAGGTCGACTTTCGCAACATTCCACCAAATCACCTTCGTCCCACGCCAAGTCAAACGATGACGTCCATGAATCTGATGAATCGACCCGCCCCACGATCCCTGCTGGCAAACATCGCGTTGGGATGCATCGTCATGTCGCTGGCAACCGGATGCAATTCCGAGAGCGAAACCAATTCGACAACCGTTTCGCCGCCACCGATGTCCAGCGAAATCGAGACGACGCCCGCCGATCCGCCCGGTGAATTGGAAATGCCCACCGATGTGCAACCAACCACGACGCCAGCAGATGCTTCGGTGTCGCCCGGCATTGAAATGCCAACGACCGCCTCAGAAAAATCCGCGGAAGAATCCAATGCGTCGGTTGAAATCCAGTTCGCCACTTGGCAGGAAGTGGAGCAGGCCGCCAAGTCGTCCGGCAAAATCACCGTGGTCGATATTTGGTCGACGGTGTGTGTGCCGTGTGTGACCGAACTACCTCATTTGGCCGAACTACATCAATCGATGAAGGATCAAGTTCAGTGCATTGCGATGAGCATTGATTTTGATGGACGCAAATCAAAACCAGCCGAGTCGTACCAGGAAAGCGTTTTGGCCGTTTTGAATTTCATCCGTGCCGATTTTCCCTGCTACATTTCGACGACCGCCAGTGACGACGTCTACGCGGCAGCGGAAATCGATTCGATTCCCGCTGTGTTGATCTACGACGCCGATGGCAAGTTGATCAAAAAGTTTGTCGACACCGGAGATAGCGTGGGATTCACGTATCACAAAGACATCATCCCGTACGTCAAAGAATTGACGCAGCGGTAGCCGGATCGACGGCCGATCACGCCGATCAGGAAATGTCCGCGATCCCTGAAATTCATGCGACGTTACTTTGGCAGAAACGGTCGCAGCAACGGTAGGTTATGGCTCTTGGTCCCTTCGCTCAACAGCATTGGGTATCGCGATTGGTAGTACTCTCCTAACTCCTGCGATAGCTCCACCGCCTGACGCGTGTAGGCTTTGCTTGGCCGCGTTGCGCCAGGTCCGGTGTGCGCCTTGCCCAACAGCAACATACTTTCGATCGTACTCGCCTTCTGCCAGTACTCCATTCGCATCCCTTCTCGCAAGCCTCGCAACACCCGGCCACTGTCGACTTGCGCGTAGCGGTAAAAACCGTTGGGATAATTCGGGGCGATCCGCTGCACCAATCTTGAATAGACAAAATCACCGCGTGGCGGCCCGATCGCGTCGGCGACCGCTGCAGCATATGCCGTAGACGATCCACGACTGCCGCCCCATTTTTCCAAAAGCCAATTCATCATTTCATGATGAAACGTATCGTCGATCGGATACCGATGCATGCACTCTTTTAACACATCCGAGACGTCGGCATACTCTAGACCGGTGTCACGTGCGAGTTGAATAAATTGCCCGTAAGCGGATGCCGGAATCGCATCTTGCGTTTGCAATTCTTCCCAGACCTTGATGCCCAATCGGTTTTCGCGTTCGAATACCGACCAACCATCTTGCGAGACGGTGGACGAATAGCCACCGCCCCGCGCGCTCCAAGCCTTAGTGCTGTGAAACGCCATCTTGCTGGACAGTGCAAGCGTTGATTTCTTGGCCGCCCATGCTTCGATCTTGTCAAATGCTTCCTGCGATTCCTTCCGTTCGTCATCACTCAGCTCTTTATTGTCTTTTCGAACATCGACCGTCCACCACATGTCGCTGATTCCGCGAACCAACTCGCTGTACAACTGTTGCGGACGACGGTCATGTCGGTCTTCGGGCAATGCAAGAATGATCGAGGAAAGTTTTTCCATCGTTTCGGTTTTGGCGTTCCACGTAAATTCACGCGCCGCGTCGTACAAACCGGTCAGCCCGCTGGTGTAGTCCAAGATCCGATAGTAACAATGAACCTTCTGACCCTTCGCGATGCAGACTCGCATACCGCTTCCACAGGCCGCTAATTGTCCGTCGTCGAGGTCGGGCAACGGTAACGGCGCAAAGAAATTGCGGTTGCCAAGCGACGCATCGAAACCGACAAGCTGAGTCCCTCCATCGGGCAAGGGACGGCGGGCGATGCAAAACTGCGAATAGGTCCTGGGCAACGTGTGACGATCGACGACATCGACGATGTCCCAGTAAATCGTTGCGCGAAAGGTTTTGCGATCATCCCCTTGAGTGTTGGGATAGTTGGGCCGTTTATGAACGGCGTTTTTTTCGATCCACAAATCGTAAACACGGCCAGATCGCATGGCCAACGGCTCTCCCGCGTCCTGCAGCGGAACATCGTACCGATCCAACACTACCAGCTCCTGAATCTTAACCACATGACCGCTGGTTTTGGTTTTGTACATCGACACGCGAGCCGCCTCGGGCGAGATCACCGGCATCGGCAGTTCCAAATCGACTTCGCCCAGCCCCACCATTTGATTGAGTTGATGGTTGAACAAAAAGAGTTTGCCAAATTCATCGACGCCGATTGCGTCTCCCGTTTCTACTGCCACATCGATGTAAACAATCCGGTTGCCGACATCGGTACTGGCCACGATCTCCTTTTTGTCACAATCGATCGTGAAGAGATTCTTGCCCTGGGCGGCGATGATCATTCCAGCGTCACCGAAAAATTCCGCCATCACGTCACTTTGCAAATCCGCGCCGGGCAGCTCGATTCTGTCAAACGTGTCAGGCGATCCGGGTTCGTCGGTTTCCTGCGGTGGTGTCGTGGGCGTCGCATACCAATCACGCCACGGTAGTCGGCAAAGCGTCAGCGAATTGTTTAGCAACAGCAGCCGACGCCCTGAGAAGTCCAACTGAACTTTTGCATTCTTGATTTCGCTGGGAATATCGACAACCAACTGATGCTGCAATTCGTTGTCGACTTCACCGAGCAACTCTTTTAGCCAGATGACATGTTCCGGTTCGAACTCATACGCATCGACGCTCCACGGTGCGGGCTTGACTGATTTCGCTGCCGCCTCGATCCGTGCCTCTCGCTCCCTTTGAATTTCTGCGAATCTGTCGCCCATCGATCCACGCTGCAACCGACGAATCGAAGCGATGCTGGTCGGTCGGGCCACTTGCCACTGCCCACCGGCGACCGGCCAGTCGAATTCCTTGACGTCGTCCTGGCTGACCAAGCGGGGATTCACCGAACCGACCGCCATTATCTCAGGAGCCGGTTCACAACCAATTAATGCAAAGCAAGCGGCAACAACGCCCAGCGCCGCAGCCCAACGCCGAATCAAAGTGGCAACTACTTTTTGAAAACTCATTGGTTCTCCACATCGGGTGTGTCATCGATACGGGTTGCATCATCGCGGCGTGCAGGTCCAACCGCAGATTCCCCGTCGCTAGCTTTCTCGTCACTAGCTTTCTCGGCACTCGCTGTCTCGTCACTCGCTGTCTCGTCACTAGAATTCTGGGCATTGGCGTTTTGGGCATTGGCCTTCTCGGCACTGGTTTCGGTATCCGAATCTGACTCGACTGTCCGCTCGCCTGCTTTCACTGGCTCGCCGCCTAATAACAACCCAAAAGCCCGGCCCACCACCGATGCCGCGTTGTCGGCTGGCATTTGACCATCAGGATCTGCATTCGTTTGTGCGTCTGAATTTTTCGCCGCTGGCATCGGATTCAACCTCGCGCGCCTCGACACTTGCCGATACCGGGCAATGTCCAAAGCGGGTGGCTCAAACTCCTTACGTGTTTCGACCTTCTTGTCGTAAACCGGTCGTCCGGCCGCGTCGTAGCCAAGCACCTGCGGGGTCAACCCGAACCACTCAAAGCCAGGACGAATCAATCGGTCGGACGCGGTCAATTGCGTGATGATTTCGACACTCCCATCGTTGGGCGTTAGTTCGTACTTCAGAACCGGATTCGTTTGCATCAACGACAGCATCTCCTGATGGTCAAACGTCGCACCGATCAAGTGCAATTCAGACAGTCCGTAAAATTTTTTGTTGATCTCCATCAAACTACCCTTGGCGATCGTCGCTCCGGACAAATCAAGCGAGTCCAACATGGGCAGATCGGGCATCGCCTTGACGGTTTCTGCATCGATTTCGATTTTGCCCAATGCCAAGTGGCCGAGCGCAGGAGACTGCCCCAGTTGTCGAAGCGAGTCGCTGGAGATCTGGTTCCCTTTCACCGACAATCGGACCCAATTCCCCCGTGCCAAAATCCGCGCAATTGTCTCGTCCGACAATCCGCAATCATCAAGGTTCAGTTCAATCAACGATGCAGGCATTTCCCAACTGGCGAATTGTTCGTCATTGACGCGAACGCCAGGAATGATCAGCTTGCGCAGTTTCTTCAGGTCGAATAGTCCGGCAAACGATTCAGACCCGGCAACGGGATACGCGAACGTCAGTTCTTCCAGTTCCATCGCCTTCAGGACTTCGACAACAACAGCGTCGGACAACGTTGCCCCGCCGCCAGCAAACCATTTCAGTCCGCCGACATCCGAGATTTCCGTGGATTTGATGGGACTCTGAATGCCCAACCCAGTCATGCTCGGCGCCCCCTTCACGACACAATAGCGTCCAAAGTCATTCACGATCAGCGGCGACGTCATTTTTGGGACGTTAATCAATCGCAACGCGGACACCGGCGAATGTTCGTACTCAGCAAAATTCACTTGCAGCAATTCCGGCTTGTCTTCCAATCGAATCGCAGTCGTATCCTCATGGACTGCCAGAAACTTCAACTTGGGAAACAGCTTGTTGACCCGCCCAATAATCTTGGAATCGATTTGTGCTTTGTAAAAACCAAATGTCTCCAGATCCTTCATCGGAGCCAGCGCGTCGATATTGGCTTGGGAGACGATCGATGAATTAAAATCCAGCGCGCGAACTTCTGTATTGGTTGTCAATTTAGACAAGTCCAAGTCGTCCAGTCGGTGACCATACATACCCAGCAAAAAAGGACCGGATAGTTTTCCAAACGCGTCGACAAGGTTCTGCCGCGACGTCTTATCCAATTGATAATCGAACGTGAAGTCTTCGGAGCCGAATTGCGACATCGATGTCCCCATCAATTTTTCCAAACCATCGCACTGATCGATCTGGATCGATTCAAAGCCATCGCAGTTGAATTGAAAGAGTTTCAGCAGTGGGATTTTTGTCAGCCGCAGATTGCGTCCCCAAATGAAACTCGGCGCTCGTTCACCGTCGGCCACGCGGCGGTACAGATTACGACGGCCGCGCGTGATATCGCCCAGTTTTGGCAGATCGTTCAGCGTTAAATCGACCAACTGGAATACGTCGATTTCAAGTTCCTCCAACTGCGGCATTTCAGCCGCTTCGATTTCAAAGACGTTTCGATTGACGAATTGATCACGCGATTGAATCGCCAAGGTGGTTAGTTTGGGCCAACCACGAACGGCGAACGAACCACCTTCGCCGGTCTTTGGTCGTGCGATGTACAGCGACTCCAGTTGGTCTTTGATCGCACTCTCTTGCCACGCCCCGTCATCAATATCACTGCCGAAGGCCATTAGATGCTTCAATCGTGGCATCTTGGCAAATTCAGCGAGCGAAGCATCGCTGCAATTTGTCCGCGCGATATTCAGCTGCGACACAATCGGACACGCAGCAATGGCTTGTACCGTTGGCGCATCGATTGAGCGACCGGCGACACGCAAATCGACCAGATAACGCATCGACGGCAATCGCGACAGCGGCGTCGTATCGTAGTCGCCACCACCGATTCGCACCGAACGCAAAAAAGGCAACTTGCAAACCAGTTCGATGTTCTCGCTGGTCGGCTGGTGCACATCAACTCGAGTAATTCGCGACCACGCATCAGCTAAAAACTGTGGTAGGTGGCGACGCAGGGCCTCCGGCGCCAAGACTTCTCGCGTGACCGTGACGCTGCTGGCAATCTGTCGTTCGACCTGCTCCTCCATCCGCTGCAGGTGCGTTTGACGCTGCCAATATCCCATTGGGATCGCAATCAGCCCAATCAGAACCAATAGATCAGACAACGAGAGTGCAATCCGCCTGGGTTTCCCCGCCGACGTCGCCATGGAAACCGGACGACCTTGACGGCGTAGATACCAAAAGACGGCGACGACACTAACAACAGCTAAGGTCAGATTGATCAACACTGCCGTCAATAACCATCGACTGTGGGCCGACCCATCGACGAATTGATGATGGACGTAATATCGCAGCGGCCAACCCGCTTCGGTGACCGTCCCAAAGATTTCGCGACTCATCCCAAAATCGTGGTCGTCACTGGGCTTGAGCCCTAAATTCGACAGCGGTGATTGCTCGTACGGAAAGTTGATCGCCGCCAACACACCGATCAACAGCGCCAACCCGACCCAAAGCGAACGATGCCATCGCACGCCTCCGCGATCAACCGACGCATCGTCGTCCTGATCCGCAGCGGTTCCCTCGGTTGGTGCCAGGGCGGATTGAGAATCGTTATCGTCCGTCATCGTGTGTCCAGGTCAATTCGATTGGCGCCTGATGTCACACGCGCTGGTGTTACCCGGGGAGCCTTGGCGTTCGCAAGACAGATAGTTTGGATGCGCGATCAACCACGATCAAGCATTTCGCGACAACGCTTGCCAATTTCGTCGATCATTGGTTGGGAATCGTCAAACAACTCGGAGAAATGAATGAACCCATGCAGCATTCCTTCGCCTTGCCGCGTCGTCACTGGCACGGATGCGGCGCGTAAACGATCG
>JABDKS010000925.1 GCA_013002105.1 Pirellulaceae bacterium
GCCATCGACCGCCCGCGATGCGATCGCACGGCCAT
Organism: Pirellulaceae bacterium; assembly: GCA_013002105.1. The sequence continues at coordinate 36 of JABDKS010000925.1, forward strand.
CGGTTGCCGACTGAATGGCCGCCCGACCCAACGCCACATTCCCATCGGCTGGGATCGTCGACAGAACATCAATCTCAACGGTTCGCGTGTCGCTACCGCCACGACCATCCGAGACGATCAGGGTCACGACATCTCGCCCAGCACCAGTAAACGTATGCGCAACGACGGCACCGGTCTGGTCGATCACGCCGTCGGAATCAAAGTCCCAGGCGTATAGCAACGAGTCACCTTCGGCATCCGTCGATGCCGATGCATCCAGCGTGACCGAAAGTGGATCGGAACCTGCTGTCAGGGATGCAGCTACCAGCGCGGCCGGATCGGTATTATCACCACCCTGTCCGTTGTACACCAATCGATTGATTGTTCCGTCGAACAACGACATGATCCAAATATGACCGTCCGATCCGACTCGAATTTCTACAGCGCCGGCATAGTCGCCAGTATCACCGAACTGTTGAAAATCACCACTCTGGTCTGCGGTATACAAAATGCCTTGGTTAAAGTTGCCGAAGAAATAACGACCGTCGTAAACGTCTGGATAAATGCTGCCGCGGTGCAATGCTCCGCCGACAATCGCATCACCGCCACCAACATCGGTGTGGGGCAACGCGACAAACGCTGATTCGTAAACAAAGTTTGGCGGTACGGTTCCGTAAGGTGTCCGATTCGTATCTTCGTAATAAGGCCAGCCGTAATTCAAAATGGTCGAACCGTCGGCACGCATGACGTTGATTTCTTCCGGACCGCTATCCGTCACTTCACCGATGTAAATATCGCCCGTGGGACGATCGACATGGATTTTCCACGAATTGCGAACGCCAATGGCCCAAACACGCGACTGGATACTCTGCGGATCGGATGAATCGTAGTAGGGATTGCCCGAAAGGCCCTCGAAAGTAACAGGATCGATTCGAAACAGCTTGCCTTGCGGCGATGCCGGGTCCTGCGACGCCAATCGCAACGCGGGATCGAACCCACCGTCACCCCAGGTGAAAATCAAATTTCCGGCGTTATCAAAATCGATGTCGCCGACTGAATGAGTCGCGTGAGACGACTGATGCCCATCCTGGATGACCACACGTGATGTCGGATCCGCCACGTTGGGGTCCGCGGCAGACGCGGTGACACGAATCAGCCGGCCACCAGCGGGCGTGTTGAAATCGTCAAGATCCGGATTAGCGGGATCCAGTTCCACAGAGTATTGCAGATAGACATGGCCGTTCTGAGAAAAATCAGGATCGAGGGCCAATCCGATCATGCCGCGATCACGCACGTTGTTGACTTCCTCGTTGATATCCAAAAACGGCGTCGACAAGAGTTGACCATTTTCGATCACTCGAACCAGTCCTGCTTTTTCGATCACAAAAATCCGCCCATCCGCGGCTTCCTCAAACGCCACAGGTTGGATCAATCCCGACGCGATCAATTCGGTTTCGAACCCGGTACCGTTGGGAACGACCGGTCCGCCGTTGACCACGTCCGATCCAATTTCGATAATCCCAATGGCAGGATAGATGTCACGCACATCAGCCCATTGGCCGGTCGATTCCCAATTCATGACCGCAAAGTCCTGGGCAGACTGGTTATCGGGCTGACCGGCAGCCCAGTTTGTATAAGTGACTGCTTCGCCACTGACCCACTGGTACGTACTGGTTCCCAAGTTCTCACGAAGCCCAATCCAAAACGCTTGCGAACCGAACGTCTGCTTCAACCAATCTTCCTCGGCTGCATCATTGATCGTGACCAGATTGCCGCCCAAGCTACTCGCTTCGAATTGCGCATCGCCCCAGGTCGACGTGGCTGACCCGAGCAAATACAGGTGATCTTGATACGCAAATAGAGGTGAACCGTTGAGCGTCGGCTGATCGTCATCCAGAATGATGCCCGTCGCCGCATCGTTGCCCAGCACGCTGCCGCCCGTTGCATTAGAGAGCGTTAGGACAAATGTTTCGTCGGATTCGTCGTCGCTGTCGGGCAAAATCAAGACGTCAACCGTCTTGGAGGTTTCGCCAGCGTCGAAGGTGAGTGTTCCTGACGCAAATGTGTAATCGGATCCCGCGATGGCTGTTGCATCGGTGGTCGCATAGTCAACCGTGACGACTCCGTCGCTGCCGTTGGAGCGAGTAACGACAAACGAAACTTGCGGCGTCGATTCACCGGCGGTCGCTACTCTGGGTGACACTGACAGGGTGCCGGGCGCAATCGGTCCGTCGTCATCCAAAATCGTGATGATCGCCGTCGTGTTTGCCAGCGTCGCTCCGCCGGTAACGTTGCTCAGCACCACTGAAAACTCTTCGTCAGCTTCGTCAATCACATCGGGCAACAGCGTCAATGTGATCGACTGACTGGTCTCGCCTTCAACAAACGTCAGCGTCCCACTATCACCGACGAAATCCTCGTCTTGGGTTGCCGTTGCGGCGACGGTAGCGAAGTCGACTGTGACTGTGCCGTCACTACCATCGGTTCGCTGCACCGTCAGATTGATCGTCGCAGTCGATTCATCGACAATGACCACCGAGTCGACAAACGAAAGCGAACCAGGATCGTTGGTCACGTCACTCGAGTATTGGAAATACCCGTTTGAATTGAGCACTTCGCTTTCGCGAAAACCGGGAACGATACCGTCCTCGGGCAACCAGGAGCCAGTCGAATAAACCGACGGATGCTCCGTTTCATAATCCACGCCGTCAACGGTAATGCGATCGACAATCAAATTGCGATCGATACCGGCTGCTGGATTGTATTGATCATTCGTAAAGACAACTCGAATCTGATCCGCAGTAACAGTGTCCGCGGCGGTGAAAGCAAACGCCTGAGCACTCGTGCCCACGGCGGTCCAACTGGCGACTGTCGAACCGTCGATCTGCAAGGACATGTTCTCGTCGCCTTCATTTCCGCTGGCTCGGACGATGATCTGGCTACCGGTGTTGGGAGTTCCATCGCTATATTGAAAATAACCGTTCGTATTCAAGACTTCGCTTTCACGATACCCGGGGACAATCCCGTCTTCGATCCGCCAGGAACCGGTCGAAAAGACACTCGGGTCTTCGGTTTGGTAGATCTGGCCGTCGATTGAGATCGAGTCCACGATCAGATTCTGATCGATCCCATTAGCCGGGTCCCACAGATCATTGGTAAACGCGACTTGAACTTGGGAAGGCGAGATCGTATCGCTAGCCGTGTAAAAAAATGTTTGCGAAGTCGTGCCCACGGCATTCCAAGTTTGAACCACCGTGCCATCGATCCGTAGCTCCATGTTCTCTGGGCCTTCGGACCCATACGCCTGAATCGTGATCACCGATCCTTCGTTGGGCGTCAATTCTGCAAATTGAAAGTATCCGTCGGTATGCAAATACTCACTTTGCCGAAAACCTGCCACAATGCCGTCTGCCGGTAACCAAGTGCCGGTTGAGTAAACCGTTGGGTGCTCGGTTTGGTAGTCCACTGAGTCAATCGTAATTTTGTCGACCCGTAAATTGCGGTCGATTCCATTGGCCTGATCAAACAAGTCATTCGTAAAAACGATTCGGACGTCATCAGCGCTGACGCCGTCCGCGTTGAAGGTGTAGGTTTCGAAGATTCCACCGTAAGCATCTCCGCCGATGTTATCAAACGCCGCGACCGTGGTGCCGCCAATTTGCAAGAGCATTTGTTCTTCGTTCGTCACGCCTGCCGCTTGTATCGTGATCGGTAATATGCCATCAAATTGTTGCTGACACGCCAAGTTCAATGCGAGCGATGATTCGATCGCGCCGATGGAAAATTCAAGGTCCCAATCACCACCGCGTCGATCGTTGCCGGTCACGTCTACCGATGCCGCAACATCCGCACCGCTGAGCAGAGCCAGACGTGCAATGAATTTTTGCCCCTCGGTACCCGCTGCCGCGTTGCAACCGTAAATCAATACGTCAGCATTCTTGGTCAACGATGCCGACCAGCCACGAATTTGGTCTGCATGGCGGTCCAATGACTCATGCGTGATCAATTCCGCCCCCAACTGAAGCCTCCCCGCGTCACCGTGAGTGATTATATGGACGCTCGCCACGTTCGCCCGCGCTCGCAATACGCTGGAAATCTGATCGATCAACGATTCATCAGCGTTCAACAGAACCAATTCGCTGTCACTAAGCGTGGGATCAACGATACGATCGATATCCGCGATGTCTGGTGCAACAAAGACCAGCTGAGTTGTTTCACTCAGGTGCTGGTCGGCCGAGAATTCCGCCGCAGGAGAATCAGCCGTTGGAAACGTCGCGGCCGTACTCTCCATCGCGACCGCAGCATCACCGGCCAACAGGATCCGTGGCTCCAGAGGGTTAAAACACCAACGAGGAGTTTGGAACGATCGAGATCGGCGGGCCTTCATTCGAATCATTCGAGCAACTCCGGATAGTGGACCTAAGCATCTGAACACTTATCCTATACGACCCAGATTGCGCATTCCAGAATACGGGCTCGGAACGAACTGGTTGCATAAACTTTTGGCGAACTGCAATCGCGACGGCAGCGTTGCATTCGGCACCGAATCGATTGTTCTGCCGTTCTAAACAATGAATGAGGGCGACACCAGTTGTTCGACACGACGGTTCCGTTTTGCGGAGGCAAAACTGACGACAACCCAGACGACGATACGTTCATCCATTGAGTAACCTACCGACGAACAAATTCCGCATCCGCCGCTCGACGAAAGCTCGCCGACATTCGAAAATGAAAGACGACATTCGAACATCCATCCAGCGATCCACCT
>JABDKS010000927.1 GCA_013002105.1 Pirellulaceae bacterium
GATCAAGTGCGTTTGGATCAGCGTTGAATTCCCCGTCATTTAACTCCTCTTCCTCGGGGTCACTCGCTTCATCGGATTGAGCTTTATCGAGCGTCTTGAGTGCTTCAATTCTCGCTTCTTCGACCACTGCGGCTGGGTTCAATATGACTTCATCGCCCTCCTTCAAGCCATCTTCGACGACAATGAAAACGTCGTTGCTGTCACCAAGAATCAGCACTCGTCGCTGGGTTCCGGTTGTCGTTTTCACCCAGCAAAGCGTGGCGTCTTCGGTTTCTAAAACGGCGGATACCGGAATCTTGACGACATTCTTGTGTTCGGCCAAAACGATTTCTACTTCCGCGCTCATGCCCGGACGTAATCCCGCGACAGACGGCAGTTGCACGATCGTGTCATATTTGACGACGTTTCCGGTCCACCACCCGGCAGGACGAGCGACAGTGGCGACCGAACTTACCGCAGCGTCCAGTTCGAAATCGGGCAACGTCACTTTCGCGGGCAACCCGAGATGAACGCGATCAGCGATGGACTCATGCACGCCTACTTTGACCTGCATCCGCGATAGATCGGGCATCAGCAACAAGACTTGGTCTTTGTGAACGGTTGCTCCTTCGGCGATATCCGGCGAGTCTTTCCAGGCCGCGGCGGACGGGTAAATGACCATCCCACTTTTGTCGGCTTTCACAACGCAGTATTCAAGTTCTTCGAGTGCTTGATCGCGGCGTGTCAAATCCAATTCGGCTCGCTCCACGTTCGCTGCGTGGGTTGCCGTCACTGCGTTGAGGTCGCCGCGGAGCGTCTCTAATTCCATCTGCTTCGTAAATCGCTTCAGAACATCGATGTCCGTTCGAGTTACATCCAGTGTCAATTCGGCTTGCTGAACGGAAAACTTTTGCTGCTCCACCTCGAGTTCACTAACGTACCCGCGTTCTGCCATCTGCTGTGAATGCGCCAACATGTTCTGGGCGGTTCGCAAATTGGACTCGGCAATCGCAAGGTCCTTTTCCAGCGTCATTCGTTGGGAGATATAACGCCCCTCCTTGTATTCGTCGATCGCAAGCGTCGCACGGGCCACTTCTGCCTTGGATCCCTCCGCGGCCGATCGCGACCAATGGGCGTATTTGGAACGCTCGTTGATAGCGTCTTCGATTGCCAGTGTGTCGAGCCGAACCAATTCGTCACCAGGTTGAACTTGTGTTCCATTGTCGATGACCCAGATGACTGTGTTCTGACCACGGACTTTGCATTTGATCTCGGTGTTGTCGCTGCTCTCCAACGTTCCTTGTTCGATTACGGTTACCCGCAGATCACCCCGCACGATCGTGTAGGTCAATTTGGAATCAAGGATTGCGGCGTCCCGGCCCCGCAACAGGGACAGTGCGACCGAGAGAATGACAACGGCGAAAATCGTGAGTAGCAAAACGTTTGGCAAGAACCGTCCACGCGATGGCAGGTTTCGGTTCTTACGCTGCGCGACATCCGCCTGCCCATCCAACGACTTGGTCGATGGGATCTCGGCGGTCGGTTGAGGAGTCGTTTTAATGGCCATATTGAGTTCTGTCGTGCCGCATTGTTGGGTCGTCACGACAATGATGATGCGACGATGGTTGACCTTGTTCAGGTGGCGGTTTCGGGTGTTTCCATTGCTTTCGATGAATCATCTGATGAATCGGGTTCATCTTGGTCGACGGTTTTCAGGGCTTCGTTCTGGGCGTCTTCGACGTAGGCCAGTGGGTTAAGCACGACAACGTCCCCTTCCTCTAAGCCGGATTTGACGATGATAAAGACGTCGTTGCTGTCGCCCAGCGTGATAACACGTCGCTCGACTCCCGTTGCCGTTTTGACCCAACACAGACTTTGATCGCCCGACTCGATCAACGCAGCCACTGGCAAAGTCAGAACGTTCTGGTGCTCGGCAAGAATCACTTCGACTTCAGCACTCATTCCTGGCTTCAGTCCGTCGACCGATGGGAGTTCGATAATGGTGTCGTACTTCACGACGTTACCGGTCCACCAACCAGCAGGCTGTGCGACCGATGCGACCGACGAGACTTCGCCGTCGAGCGATAGGTCCGGAAGCGTGACGCGGGCAGTGAGTCCTTTCTTGATTCGATCGATCAGTGATTCGTGGATCCCAACTTTCACTTGCATCTTTGACAAGTCGGGCATCAGCAACAGCACCTGGTCATTGCGAACATTGACACCCTCTGCAACATCGGGCGTGTCTTTCCAGGCCGCGGCCGACGGATAAATCACCATCCCGGCTCGGTCGGCGTGAATCACACAGTAGTCCAACTCTTGGATCGCACGGTCACGACGGCCTTCATCCATGGCCAGACCCGCTTTGTCGGCTTCTAATTTGGATCGTAACGAATTCACTCGACCTCTCAGTGTCTCAAGTCGCATCTCCTTGGTGTACTTTTTCAAGACATTGATCGCAGTCTGCCGAACTTTTAACTCTAAGCCCGCCTGTGTGACTGTAAAACGGTTTCCTTCGACCTCCAACTCGCTGACATAACCGCGTTTGAACATCGCTTCGCTGTGCTCCAGCATTTTCTTTGCCGTCTGCATATTGGACTCGGCGATCGTTAATTGCTTTTCGAGCGTCTTTAGCTGCGATCGATAGGATCCCTCCAAGTAGGCATCGATCGCTATTTCCGCGTTCGCAACATCCGCTTTGGTCCGCTCGAAAGTCGCGGTTGCGATGTGCGCGTCGGTCGTGTGCTTGCCAATCGCATCTTCGATTCGTTTGGTATCCAATCGAACAAGTTCGTCACCTGGCTGGACTTCCGTACCTCCGTCAATCACCCAAGTCACGGTGCTGTAGCCGCGCACGCGACATTTGATCTCTTGGTTGTTGGAACTTTCCAATGTTCCCTGTTCGACGACGGTCACTGTCAGGTCGCCGCGTGCGATCGTGTGTGTCAACTTGGGATCAAATTTGGCCGCCGATGGAGCACCGAGCAACCAAAACGCTCCGCCAGAAACAACAGCGGTAACCAACAATGCTAGGAAGAGTCGATTGAACCAGTGAGCCGATGAGCCGCGACGATTCAATGGTGCATTCGATTGGACGTTTTGATTGATTGGATGGTTTCGATTCGGATCGGTTCGGTGCAATGGCGATTGGTCCGCAGTTTCGACTGATCGGTCTGTCGTAGAACCACTTTTGGACGCGTACTTCGTGTCCTGTTGCGCACTGGACTCACTTGCCGCGTCACTACGCACGTGAGTCGTCATGATGAGTCTCCATCGCGATCGCGTCGCGTTCTTATGAATAGGCGGGGAGGCGCTCAGTCAGGTGGGATCTAGATTCTTTCGATGCACGCAATCCGAATCAGTTGCTCGCGTGGAATCAGTGCGTCTGAGCTAACTACACCTTAACCGACGACATCGTCGGCGAATGCACAAACCACCGTTGATTTTAGTCTGATCTCCCCGGGGCGTCCGCTGCTGGGCTGAGCGTCTGCTGAAAGCCACGAATTTGTTACGATCCGATACAGCCCCAATCGGCACAATCGAACACGAAGCACGCCACCGTGATCCGTACCAGCACCGCATCAAAACGACGTCATTGGGCGAGCGTCGCGGTTGGAATAGTCGTCACCCCGCTCCTCGTGCATTTTCAGATTTCATTGAGGCCAGAACCGGTCCCGCCGCAACTATTCCCGGATGCGTGCCGGCCCACGATCAGCCCACATCACCACTGAGAACTCTTTGCCCTCCTGGATCAATTCACAAGAGATCTGACAAGCCTGCGACGGCCTTACTCGATCATCCCCTGAGCGGCCGGCCCGATTAGGTTTTTCGCAGAAGTGATGCTGTCCGGCGACCTGCTGGTCGTTATGCGGTCGCTTGCGCCGGGCACAGTACCGTCGTGAAGGGGTGCTGTAGAAGTTTGCGTGGCAATTTTCGCGGTCGGTGTTGGCAGTTGCTCCGCCGTGACGTCGTTGTTTTCAGGAGCTTGGAATCTGAAATTCTCTGGAAGTGATTCCACCGCATCCAACAAGCGGTTATCAACCGGTGGCGGTAACGGTTCGACATCGATTTCGGCCGCTTGCGTCGTCGGAAAAGGCATTTCGATCCAGCGTCCATCGACGTCCAGAGACATCAGGCCAAGTTCACGTGCGAGTCGCAATTTGGCCGCGTAGTAGTTCAACCAAACGCCCAAAAACGAATCTTGCGTATCTCGCAGCGCAGCTTGAGCCGATAGCAGGTTGATTGCAGCGGTCGGACCAAACGGTGCCGCCCGCTGACCTGGTTGCGGTGGTGGTACGGGTGCGTACAGCGCTGATCGCGTCAAGTCGACACGACGAATCGCGATCGCGACCGCGCGACGTTGGATTTCTAGGTTGGTTCGTAGTTGTTCGATCTGTCGCAACAGAACTCTTAAACCCAAGTGCAGCGAGTCCCGTGATTGAATCAGTCCCCGGCGACTTTGTTGATAATTAATCAACGCTCCACGATAGGCGTTTCGTTCGACCAGACGCGTAAAGGGAGCATCGAATTCGACTCCCATTCGCATCGACGATGTGGGCGCACGAAAACTCAGCGGGTTATTCTCGGCCGTCTGCAACTCGCCTGACGCTGTGACGTTCAATACGCTTTGCAACGCGTCCGCTTCGACTTGGATGCGTCGCCAGGAATCGACCAACGCCGCTCTCGCGTTCATGAAATCCAATCGATTGGCCAGAGCGAGCTGAAAAGCGTCTTCCGATTCGAGCTCGATCGCGTCCACGTTAACGGCTTCTAATCGCGCTCGCGCCTGAACAAGTACCGCTCCTTGGACGAATCGTAACATGCGACGTAACAGCAGGACCGTGTCACGGATATCTGGATTCAGTTCACTGACTGCGTCCTCCACGATAATGTCGCTTTCCTCCACGTCATCAGCGGGCTGCTCGGGCGTGTTTTTGGCAGTTTCGATTCGTCGGGCGGACGCTTGACGCAATTCGTCAACCGACTGGTCCAATTGCCGATATTGGTCTTCCAAGTCGTTCAACCCGTTGTCCAGTAATGCCAATTCCTGATCGAGCGCGCCCAGTTCTGCCTCTGTCATTGTCCGCGCTCGCTGCGGAATCGATTGCTTGGTTACGGATAAGTCCTCCTGAACGGACGCTAATAGATTCTCCAACGGCTCCAGTAATCCAAACATTTCGCTTTGCAGAGCTTTGATGGCAGCTTGATCTGCGTCATTGGGCAACTCTCCGATAGCCTCTTGCAAAATGGCGATCGCATCCTGGATCCCTGTTGCCGTCCGATCCACGAATTGGAATTTGCGGATCAACTGATCGTCAAGTTTTAACCGTAGATCCGGAGGTAGTCCGAGAGTGGACGTTTTGTATCCGTCGAGCGTCCGCAAGAAATCATTGCGGCTCTGCAGCAGACTTGCACGGTCGCGTTCGACGTTTTGTCGAAATTGATCCACCTGAACCAGGTCGATCAGCCCAGCGTCCAATAACGCTTCCAATTGTGCCAGCGTTCGAACCTGTAGATTCAAGTTGTCCTCGGCGTTACGAATTTGTTGCAACTGTTGAAGGAGCCCGACGTAGCCGCCCAGCCCGGCTTGTCCCGAGAAGACCTGTAGATTCGTACTCGCACCCTGTCGTTGCGGACCTGAAATTCCCAGTTCGCCAATCGATATTTGCGTGTAAAAACCTTGCCGAAACTGACCGTAGGAACGCAGGTTCGCAAGCAATCGACGTTCGAACAACGTCAACTGCTCCAGTGCGATGTCTCGACCGGCACCGCGCAGCAGCGGTTGCAGAAAGGTGAAGTTCAATAGTGAGGCGGAAAGCCCAGCGTCGGGGCCGGTAAACTCGAAAACAAAGGAGTTCGCAAATCCAGCAACCAACTGTCCGGCTGTTGCCGTTCGTCGGCTCGCCTGAAGAACCGGTTCGCCAGCGGTGGGCAAACCCAGCGTCAACCGATTGCTTTCGGCGGCGTCAAAGGGTGGCGAGATGACATACGTGCCGGTGGCGCCGTCGAATCCCAATGAAGCGGGAACGAGACTGCCTCTGTGCTGATACGCAATGTCGTAACCACCAAAGAACTGCGTATCGAGTCGAAACCGCTCGGTGGTGACATCGAGCGCGGTGAGATAAAGCGTTTCGAGTTGCCTTTGATGATCCGGCGAATGGATGTAAGCGATTTTCAGTGCCGAGTTCAGGTCCAGTTTGACGGCGCCTTCTTCGTCTATCTCCGCGTACTCAGCCATCAACTCGCGCCACGCGGGATTCTCCAGGGACTGCCGGACGCCATTGTCAGACCAGTGCTCCCAACCCTTTTTGCCGTCGACCATTCTCATGTACCGATTCGACGCGGGATCGTCGTTGGGCATCGGTGGGCAATCGGGATCGTACGGGTCGAAGTATCGACTGCGTGGGTCCGGATCGATTTTGTAGTTGGCAACTCGCCACTGCGGGTTGCGATTACGTTCAGCGATCACGCTGTACGCTTCACGGTCTGCCGCAACGCGATACTTTGACCGCGAGCACCCCCATGTAGTGATCACCAGAACCAGCACGCAAAGAAGCTGCGTTGGTTTCAACACGACAATGAAATGGGAATCACGCATCGATGGCCACTCGACGAACGGTAATGTCGGCGCGCGGACCCCTATGAAAGTGCCTTAACCGATTTCTCCTGGTTCCTACAGATTGTTTATCGTGATGACGATTCTGCCTTCTTTAACCAATTTGACATATCAAACGCTTGCAAATCCCGAAGGTCAGGTGAAAAGGGCCGTCAACGCACCGCGAACGACGTCGTCAGCGGCATCAATACAATGTTGAGACGATCGAAAAAGTAAGGCCGAATCGCATATCCATTCATCGCACTCGACCTTCGATTCCCTGCTCGCAATGCTTTCATTCGCGGCGATTCGTTCTGCTTTTTAGTCGAGATCGCCGGGATCGGTTACGGTTTGATTTGGATCAGCCGGCAGTGGGAACAAAAATAGGCCGGTAGCCGATACCCAAATCCCGATTTGGGATCGCCGATTTTGTCGCCGCCGACCAAAAAAGTTTGCAGGGCACTGGTCGACTTTCCTCGCCACCTGATCGTGGTGCCAGAGGTCAGATCGCCGTCTTGCATCGTTTCCCGACAACTGGGGCATTCACGCTCAAGCTGGCCGACCGCATCCGACGGCGGCGCGTAGGGTGATTTGATTTGGTCGCTGGACATGATTGAATGATTCGATCTCCCTGTGATGTGGAAAAACGTGGACCGGTGGTCACGCCGTCATCGTCGCCTTGTCTACGATCCAATGTACCCTGCGGCATGAATCGGGGATGACCATTATCCCGCCATCGCTGAAAACAAAACGAACGCGGTGGGCGCTCCCGTTGCGATGGTTGCAATAAAGAATCGGGACGATGTCCACTGATGGTTCCCAAGCATTTTGCGCCGCCGATCTCCATACGACAGTAGCACGCAGCCTGTCGTCCCAAGCAGCAACGTCGCAGGGACCACCAGTACTGCAAAAGTCGGCGGTGGACCGATATACAATGCCTCCATTGCGTATCGGTATGCGAGTCCGAGTGTTACCCAGCTGGTAGCACCGCAGATGGAACCGATCCAAAATGCAGCAGTCACCCGACCGTCTGGTGCTTTGATGAACTCGTCGCCGTCGCCATCAGCATTCGTCGACGGTTCAAAAGGTTGATAAGGATTCGTCATCAGCAACGATCCATGATTCTTACAACCCCGCGTCCACGGCTGGCAGTTCAAAGTTATTGATCTTGTCACCAAATTTGCGTTTGTCTTTGCTGAGTTCTTCTTCCACTTTTTCAAAGGCGGCAATGATCTTTTGTTTGGCCTTGTCGGGATTCTTTTTGACCCACTCCTTGGGAAAGTCATCCGCATCCAAATGCTCGGCTAAGGCAGCACCGTACTCGTTCCGAACATCTTGTTTCTTTTCGCCTTTTACATGACAGACATAACAGCCCGCGCGACGAGCGATTGTGACGAAGACCCGATTCGGATTATTCGCCAAATAGTGGTCCTTCCAGTGTTTGTTGAACAAACTGATAGCCGACACTTGGGAAGAAAGCATGGTTACGAACAAAAAGAAAAATGTGGTTCGCTTCATCGATTTTCTCCAGGATCTGTCTGAAAATAAGTCAGATGTCGATATTTTTCTTTGCGGGAGATGTCAGGCGGGAAGTTCAATCGACGCTGCCGTCCGCAGTTCATTCGACTGGCTCGGGGATCGATTTATTAATGATACTGTTGGAAAATATCAAACCGCAAATCAACGGAAAGACGTGCGACATGGCACGCAGAAAATTAGCGTCACCGTCTGTGATCGAATCGGTGATAAACGGGAGCACAAAGGAAACAAGCATCGCAGTCGTCCAGATCACTGCATTGGTGCCAATGAGCTTCTTTTTTGCGTCAGAATTCATCGGTTACACGTTCTTGTTGCGAGAGGGGTGGCTGGACTTCGGCAGTGCTGATATCGACTGTCTCATCTGATCTCGTTGTAGCCGGTTCCTTCTTTGGCTTTTTCTTACTTAGATGAAGTTCACAGAAATCGGCAGATAATAGATGCATTTCAAGATCAGCGATCTGCAGGTAGATGTCACGCTTGTCGACCTTGAACTTGACAAAGTCCCTTCTTTTCATCGATGTCCGTTCGACGATCGACTGGCCGTTGGCGTCGACGACCTCCAGCATGACTTGCCCTCCGGTGATGTCGCCCAACTGAATCCATAAAGAATCATCCGAACCGGGAATGGCGCGCTTTTCGCGTTGCATCATTGTTATCTTCTTACCGCGTTTTGGCAGGGTCAGCGTTACCTGCTCTCGCGATCGAGAACGCTGATGTTTGGGCAGGTGGATTGGACTGCGAACACTGTCCCATCCGCCTTGACCGGTTCTCATCCAAAGTTCGCCGGTCGCCGTATCCAGGAAATAGAGTCCATCGATTGAAAACGCAAGTTGGTATCTTCCGACCGACGCGTGATCGTCATGTTCGCCGCTTAACGCAATCGAAGGTGCTGCCAGAAGTGCCGCAAGTAGTAGGATTTGCTTGTGCATCGTGAGCGCTTGCTGTGCGTGTGAATGGGCAGGGAGCCAGATTCATTGGAATCGGATTGCGTGACTCCAGCAACCGATTTCTAAACGGTGGTCGTCGAATCTACAAATTACCGTCGACCTGACGCGATCCCCGTTGAATTCGCAAGGTAATCCAGCATGAAGTGGCTAGTTCGCTGCGTCGACTCTCTCATTAGCCGGTTTGCAAAGTAGGCGACCACCCAAGC
>JABDKS010000959.1 GCA_013002105.1 Pirellulaceae bacterium
TGGCTCCTTGGGACTGTACTGCAGCTGACGGAAAACCCTCAGCCTGTTCGCACCCGGTGACCGACATGCTGTACCAGCAAGTTTTGCTTTTGCCCGTCAATAACGACGTGAACGACACCTCGGCCGCACGATTGGTCCAGCAACTCCGAGATTTGCGGTAACTGGTGGCGATTGGACCGGGAATGTTAGTTTGAAGCGGAGACACATCCGTCGCCGAACAAAGAACTAGTGACGCATTGGTTTTGACCGAGCGTGATTTATCAGTTCATGGATGTCCCGGATGATTCCAACGAATAATTTCAACGACCCAGCGGAACCTGATCGGATTCTCCATGTGGGTGCTCCCAATATCGGGGACCGGGAGACGTTCGATCGGCTGGTCGACGAGATCTTCGAACGCCGATGGTTTACCAACAGCGGCGCTGTTGTCAAAGAATTTGAATCCAAACTTTGCGACTACCTGGGCGTCAAACACTGCATCACGGTATGTAACGCCACGATCGGTTTGCAACTGGTATGTCGTGCATTGCATTTGACCGGAGAAGTGATCTTGCCAGCGTGGACGTTCGTCGCGACGGCACATGCGGTTCAGTGGGAAGGATTGCAGCCCGTTTTTGCAGATGTTGATCTACGCACGCATACGATCAATCCCAAACAAGCGGAAACGCTGATCACCGACAAGACGTCCGCGATTCTTGGTGTTCACCTGTGGGGCAATCCTTGCGATACGGCTCGGTTGCAGCAAATTGCTGACGACCATGATCTACGAATTTTTTATGACGCCGCACATGCGTTTGGATGCGGGCACCGTAATCGAATGGTCGGCAACTTTGGCGATTGCGAAGTATTCAGTTTTCACGCCACCAAATTCTTCAACACATTCGAAGGCGGTGCGATCGCGACCAACGATGACGATTTGGCACAGAAGCTCTCGCTGATGAAAAATTTTGGATTCGAGAGCATGGACCGAGTTGTGCATTTGGGTACCAACGCAAAGATGAACGAAGTCTCCGCTGCCATGGGACTTTCGATGTTTGCACGACTTGAGCAAACGCTTTCCGATAATCGACGCAATTACGATCGGTATCGCAAGCAGCTAGGCAACCTATCGGGCCTTCGCGTCTTTGCCTACGATCCGACTGCAGAGACCAACTGGCAGTACGTGGTTCTGGAGATCGATCAGTCCGCGTTTGGCGCATCACGTGACACGGTGATGCAATACTTGCACGACAACGGAGTGCGTGCGCGACGGTATTTCTATCCTGGTTGCCACAACATGGAACCTTATCGCAGCGGACAGACAGGACCGTTGCACGATTTACAGAACACCGAGTCCCTTTCTGGCAAAGTGTTATGTCTACCCACCGGCAGCGCCATCACAGTTGCCGATGTCGATCGTGTCTGTCGCCTCATCAAGCAGTCGGTCGGATCCAAACCCAAGGGGATCCTGCGCGTTGCAGGTTGACAGTGACGCGGCGAACAAAATCCACCGGTATCATTCAAATTCACAAAGTAGGTTCGCGTGACCAAGTCTAGTAAAAAGCGTCGACTTCCACGTCGAAAACGTCGTCCCGCAGCGCCGAGTCAAGTGGACAGTCAGGCTTCGACCGGTCAACTGATCGCCAATGCGTTACAGCTACAAAAAGCGGGCGATTTGGAATCGGCAAAGACACTGTATTGCCAGATCTTGCATAGGGAGCCGTTGAACCCGGATGCCTGGCATTTGCTGGGCATGACGTTGCATGGGGCAGACCAGCATCGTGAAGCGATCGAATGTTTGCAAAAGGCCGACGCCATTGTACCAAATCATCCGGAGGTGCTTGCCAACCTGGGCGTGGTTTATCGAAGCATGGGTAATCCAGACCAAGCTCGATGCGTTCTAGAGAAATCGATCGCCGCCGATCCGAATTCCGCTGCGGCACGCATCAATCTCGGCACGGTGCTATTGGAATCGTCGCTGCTGGATGCCGCTGAAGCGCAATTCCAGCGTGCCCTTGAGATCGATCCGCATGCTGCCAACGCCGCGATGAACTTGGGAAATGTTTGGCAAAAGCAGGGTCGCCTCCGTGACGCCGAAGGAATCTATCGACAGCTTCTAGAACGCAATGCAGGCAATGCGAAACTGTTAACGAACCTTGGTGAATCTTTGCGCAAGCAAGGAAAGCGAAGCGAGGCAGTCGCAGTCCTGAAACAGGCGTTGTCGGCGGATCCCCAATCGATAGAAACCGCGTTGAATTTGGCGCGTGCCCTGAAGCATTCCTCGCGGCACGGCGAAGCCGAGGAATTATTGCGTCAGGTTGTCAGGCAGTACCCAGAGCTCGCCAAGGCGTATCACTATCTTGGCATCACGCTACTGGATCTGGGTGACTTGGACGCTGCAAGAGAAGAAGTGACGCGATCCGTTGAACTTGATCCATCCGATGTCTACGCCATCAGTTCGCTGGGCACCATCTATCTGGAGATGGGACGCAACGATGCTGCGTTGGAATCTTTCCGCAAGGTGATCGACAAGGATCCGATGATGAGCGAGGCGCATGGTTCCATTCTCTATATCATGAGTGCTGATCCGACGACTGATCAGGCCGAGCTTTTCGAGGAGCACCGAAGATGGGGCCAGATTCATGGCAATTTGGAACCGCGATTCGAGCATCGAAACGTCAAACAAGTCAACCGACCGTTGCGAATCGGCTACGTATCGCCCGATTTTCGCAATCACGCGGTCGCTAAGTTCATTCGACCGGTACTACAGTCTCACGATCCGCAACGCGTCGAAGTCTTTGCCTATGCAGAAGTTCCTGTGCCGGATGAGATGACCGTTGAGTTAAAGAGCCTTGTCCCGCATTGGCGAAATACCGATGGTCTGTCCAACCTGCAGGTCGCCCAACAGATTGTCGCGGACGAGATCGATATTTTGGTCGATTTGGCCGGCCACACATCTCGCAATCGCTTGTTGGTATTCGCCCACCGACCGGCACCGGTTCAGATGACGTGGCTGGGTTACCCCAACACGACTGGATTATCGACGATCGATTATCGATTGACCTGCCAGACGCAGAACCCAATAGGCGAACCGTCCTACCATGTCGAAGAACTTTTGCGGATCCCAGGCGGTTCGTTCTGCTTTTCCGCTCCATCGGATGCACCCGATGTGCAGTCGGCCCCAGTTGCAAGAAATGGCCACATCACCTTTGGATCACTTCATCGACCATTCAAAATTTCCGAGTCGGTCCGTGATTTGTGGTCCGCTGTTCTGACAGCAGTTCCCGATTCGCGAATGTTGATCTTCCATACAGGGTTCAATGCGAAGGCGATCTCGGATCTTCGACAATCTCTCATTGAACGCGGAATCGCGAGCGATCGATTCGAGATTCGCAATGAATACGACGGGGATAGTTACCTGGAAACGTATCACGAAATCGACATCGCTCTGGATGTATCACCTTGGGCCGGCGGAACGACGACCTTAGAAGCGTTATGGATGGGTGTCCCGGTCGCTGCGTATTTTGGAAACAGTCGGAGCTCACGGAGCACCGCGGCAATCGTCAAGAATGCTGGGCACGCCGATTGGGTTGCCGATTCGGATCAACAGTACGTGCGAGTTGCGACCGACCTAGCCGGCGATACTGATGCTCTGGAGCAGATTCGACGTGGACTGCGCGACGATGTCCGTCAGAGCGTGGTTGACGCCGACCGTTTCACGCGCGAGCTAGAACAGACTTTCCAACTTGCTTGGAACCGTTGGTGCGAATCGTAGTGTCGACGGTTGAAATTTCTATATCCTTGGCCAAGCGGTGATCCGGCGCGTGAAATGATCGGAGGAAGAAAGCGGTTATGCGAGACCTTAGTTTTTCGTCGATCTTATGAGTCGATGAGCTGCTCCAGGTGGTCGCCCAACTGTTTTAAATCTCTAGCTAGTTGTTCGGACTGTCTGGTTGCCTGGAGGGAATTCTTTGCCGTTTGGTCGATATGGGCCATGGTCTGGGACAGTTCAATCAGCCCAACAGCCTGTTGGCTTGCACTGGCAAGAATCAGTGACGCTGCGGTGGCGGACTCTCCGACAGTAGCTGCCAACGAGTCGATTGTCTGTTTCGCTTCGGTGGCGACGTCGCCAGCTTCGGTCACAGAAACCATGCCCTGTTCGGTCGCAACGACCGCCGTCGTTGTCGCCTCTTGGATTTCACGGAGTATCTGTCCGATTTGTCGAGTCGACTGTTTCGCCTGTTGCGATAGTGATTTGACCTCGTTCGCCACGACGGCAAAACCCCGGCCAGCCTCACCAGCGCGTGAAGCTTCGATTTGCGCATTGAGTGCCAACAGACTGGTTCGATCTGCGATGTCATTGACTGTATCCGTGATTTCGCCGATTGCTTTGGCTCGTTCGGCCAATGATAGGATCCTGTCTGCGGTGGCTTGCACTTGTGATCGGACCGACTGCATGGCCGTGGTGGTCGCGTCGATGGCAGAGCGGCCAGATTGACTGACATCGTCGGCGCGAGCGGCAGATTCGGAAACCTCACGCGCTCGTTCTACGGCGTGTTGGGCTGTCTGCGTGATCTCCTCGATCGTGGCAGATGTTTGCGAAACGCTCGCCGCCTGTGCATCGGCCGCTTGAGTTTGCTCCGTCGCACCCTCGACAATCTTGGAACTTGCATTCGACAATCGGCTGACGGCTTCGCCAATTCCTTCTAGAAGACGTTTGCGCTGCTGCTCGGTTTGCAGTCGCTCAGTGATGTCCTGCACAGTTGCGATCGTCACACGCTGGTCTTGGTAGGTCATCTGGCTGATGCGTAACGCGATCGGAATCTTCGTGCCGTCGCGGTGATGCCCCTCGATCTCTTTTTCACCGCCGGTCTTTGCCTGCTTGGCTGCAGAAGGCTCGTTCAGCCTCAACTTGTTTGTTTGTTCGGGGAACAAGAGTGAAACATTACGGTCGACGATTTGGTCCGCCGTGTAACCAAAAAGTTTCTCGGCGGCAGTGTTAAAGGTCAGTACCGTTCCGTTGTCGGCAAAGGTGATGATGCCGTCCGCGGTCGAATTCAAAATGGTCGTTGTTCTGGCATCCTGCTGTGATAGCTCTGCCACCGTCTCATGCAGGTGTTCGGCCATCCGATTGAATTCGGCAGCGAGTTGGCCGGTTTCGTCAGTCGATGTGATCTGCACGCGTTCGTCAAGATTGCCTGACGCGATACGGACGACGCTTTTGGTTAACAGACCGATGGGCCTGGAGATCGAGCGGGCAACAATCGTAGCGGCGATCGCAACGGTCAAAAAGGTAACCAGGCCCACAATACCGAACCATCGCTGCAGACGATTCGACGAGGCAAACGCCTCCTCGGTGTCAATCTTGGTAACAACTCCCCAGCGAATGTCGGGAACGTACCGCCACGCAGCCAGGATTTCTTTACCGCGATAGTCGGTCGAAATTCCTGAACCTCGTTTTCCCAGCAGTGCCTGTTGCGCTGGGATCGCGTTTTGAGACCCGATGGTTACTCTGCGACGAAATGCAGCGTTTGAATCATGGCGCAGTGGCGACACAAACAAGACTTCAACACCTTCGCGAGAGACAAACAACGACTCGCCGGTCTTGCCCAATCCGGTGCGGTCGTCAGCGAGTCGGCTGATGTGACTGACCGACATTTGCAACGAGAGGACGCCAACGAGTCGGCTGGATTTGAATACGGGAGCGGCAACAAAGGCAGCCGGTTCATCGGATGCTGGATAATAACGGAAGTCGGATATCTCCGTGACGTGCGTTGCTGATGCAGTTTGAAATGCTCTGGCCAACTCCGTGTCACGGTAGATGCCGGTCATCAGGTTGGTGGCAAAATCGTCTTCTTTGATGACGGTAAAGACGATGTCTCCATCAGGCGAGATCAGAAACAGATCGTAGTACCTTGCCTCTCGTTCGTAGTACTGCTGATAGTCCGTAAGAAATGGGCGGAATTGAGCATCGACGTCGGAATACGACCGAGAATCGACTCCTGCGGTTTGATAGGCTTCGTCGAATTGCAGCATCGCGTCAATGATCGACGGATTGCGTGCCATTGTGTGCAAACCGTGCCGTGCTTCGGTGAAGTAGTTGTCGATCTTCTTGGTTTTTGCATCTGCAACGGTAGCAAGATTGTTGGTGACCTCATCGCGAATCGAATTGGTTGCATGGCGTACAGCGAGAGAGCCAACCATCAGCAACGGCACTAGAGCGACAACCAAGAACCAAAGCACCAGTTTGGCACCGATACCGAGATTGCGGAGAAAATTGACTCTGTGCATGGGGCGCGATCATTCTGGTCGATGGCGGGGCACGACGATTACGTCTACGTCGGGAAGGAGCGTATTTTTGATTGGAAAGCGGCGTAATGGTTGGGTGTGTTTTGAGATTGTTATTGGGCTGTTCCTCTTGCGTCGCTGACGGTGGCTAATCTCCAGGATTGGACCACTGTCCGCCCCACTGGTCGTACAACTGCTTTAGGAAGAGGTTCCATTGAACCCTGCTGCGGTAGACCGGGTAGGGAACCGGGCGCACAGGCCGACCGGACGTCCAAACAACGTCGAACTGGCCATCTCTACGGATCTGCCCCACTCGCACCGTCTTCCAAGTGTGCTGGTTCTCGTTTTCAATGGACACAATACCTTGAGGTGCCGCAAAACTTTGCTGGCCAAGCTTGTGAAGGACTTCCGCGACGACGGGAGTCCCTGCATCTTCGACCGCTTGTGCCCACAAATAGACGCCGAAATAACCGGCTTCGATCGGATCGTCAGTGACCCGGTCGGCGCCGTAGCGTCGCTGAAAGCGTTTGACGAATTGTTGATTGATTTCGCCTTCGCCGCTCTGAAAGTAGTTCCAAGTTGCGAAGTTCCCCGAGATCGTTTTCGGATCCATCGACCTCAGTTCTTCTTCAGCAATACTGAAAGACATTGTCGGAATCACGTCGGCCGTAATGCCCGCGGTCTGCAACGCATCGAAAAATGAAACGTTACTGTCGCCGTTGATCGTGTTCAGAATGACGTCAGGGTTCGCATCGACGATCTTGTCCACGACATCATTGACGTCGGTGCTGCCTAACAGAATGTACTGTTCGCCGACAACTTCTCCGCGCAGGGCCTCGATTTGCGCACGCATGATTGCGTTCGCCGTGCGTGGAAAAACGTAGTCCGAGCCGACGAGAAAAAACTTGCTTGCCTGCAATTCGTCGATGCACCACTTTACCGCCGGCAATATCTGTTGATTGGGAGTTGCCCCGGTGTAGACGATGTTAGGACTTTGTTCGAGCCCTTCGTATTGAACCGGATAGAAAAGCAGGTGATTGTATTTTTCTACGACGGGTTTGACGCTTTTTCGGCATGCGGATGTCCAACATCCAAAGATGACGGTGACCCTTTGTTGCGTGATCAGTTGCCTGGCTCGGACTGCGAAAGTAGCCGGGTCCGATTTTCCATCGACAACGATCGGCTCAATCATCCGCCCCAACAATCCGCCTTTTGCATTGATCTCTTCGATCGCCATGATCGTGGCATCGCGAACGGATTTTTCGCTAATGGACATCGTCCCGGTTTCGGAATGAAGGATCCCGACCTTGATCGGCACCGGCGTGGAAGAAATCGAAAAATAGATGCCAACCGCGATGCACATTAACACCAGAATGGCAGCGAACATCAATCTGCGTTTTTCGGTCACGGCGAGTTGCTCCACTTGGCGAGTCGAATGCAGGTGATGCCTACAAGTCTAATCGACGGCTCGTAGGGCCGATCGATCAACTGCCACGACGTGGGGCAGAAACCTAAAACGAGTGTTTTGCACTCGAACGGAACAACCTAACTCAGCCGACGTGTGGTTGCTCAATGACCGGAATGGAGTCGACGACGCTCAGGGACGTCGTGAACGGTTGAATCATTCAGGGGGTGTGTTGACTCATACGACCACGTGCCCCAGCCAAGCGCGGCGACTTTTCGTGCTGCGTTGTGTGATCCTGCCAGTATTCGGTCGGCAATTTACTGCATGATTTGTCTTGTCTTGGCACTGTCGCAGTTGGCCACCACAGCGATGATGTAGTTGGACTCGGAAAACCACCCTAAGTCGGAACGAAAGCCGCTGATCCTACCACCATGTCGTATGACCGCGCGTTCCGTGTTGCTGTACAAAGACAGACAACCCGTAGCCGAATCGAGTTGCGTCGTTGAGTCTACCTTTTGAGCTCATTAATTTCAGCGACGAGGCCTCCAACACCCGACCTCCGATGAGTGCTCGCCGCCATCGAAGCCGGTCATGGGCGCTCGACGTGATGTTGACGGCACCAGTAGTCATTTTCAAAAATCACGTAAGCGGCATTTCGCAACTTTCCGCCCCACCGTGAATACCCCGCCGCGCGATGGTGAATGATGTGTGTCTGACCATCACAATAGGTGTGAGTCAGTGCAGCTACATCAAACAAACGTTGCTGAACAAATTCGCGGTAGGGCATGCCCGAGGCCTCTTCGATAATTCGTGCCAGCAGTAAGTATCCCGAATTGCAATATCGATGCTTGTCACCGGGACTGAATTCGAGCGGCAGGTCTTTGAAACGGCTCATCACCTCTTCAGGCGAAACATTCAGTTGTCGGTCTCACCAGTAGCATTGCCTCTCGCACCGTACATAAGGGAATCGTCAACCTCGTACGAATGGTGCTTGCCTTGATCGCCGCGATGGGCTGTCCCGCCAATGATCGCTGCGGACGAAAAAATAGCAGTAAAATCGTGTAGCAGCAGCGGACATCGAATATAACCTAAAGTGAAAATCAACGACAAACTTGCAGGTACAAACTCCGTTCGAGTGAATTTGTACGTTCGTCGACAGGGTTATTCAACGCTCGTCAATTTGGTTTGATTTGCCTTTTGATTGGTGCCTGTCTCCACACAAAGAATTAATCCAATGCATACACCACCGCTTCTTTCCCGACGTGATCTGTTGCTCGCCGGCGGCGGTATCGCGATAACCGGAATGATGCCGATCCCGCTGAGTGCCGACCAACCTGGACTCGGCGAAAAGGATTTGATCTTTCGGACCACCGTGCCTCGGAATGCCGAACCGTCGCTCGACAAATTGGTTCAATCATGGATTACACCAACGAAGCACTTTTATGTTCGGTCACATGCACCCAACCCGGTGATTGACGCCGGGTCATTCGAACTGAGCGTGGAAGGTATGGTTCGTCAGAAAAGAACGTTCAAGCTCGCACAGCTTCTTTCGATGCAAAACCACACGATCACGGCAACCCTGACGTGCGCGGGTAATCGACGCGACGAGTTCAATCGCGAAGGGAAAGTGGGGGGCGTTCAATGGCAGGCCGGCGCGATCGGTAATGCCACGTGGACGGGTGTGGCGCTGTCGGATGTACTGAAGCAAGTGGAAGTGCTGGAGAACGCCAAGCATGTTTGGTTTGAGGGACTGGACGAGATCGAGAAAGGGGACGACGTGATCCCCTTTGGTGGATCGATCCCAATCGAAAAAGCGATGATTCGCGGAGCCGCATCCCATGACAGCGATTCCGACGACAGCGCGCCGGGGGCACTGTTGGCTCATCAAATGAACGGTGCTGCGTTGACCCCGGATCACGGCTACCCGCTGCGTACGATTGTGCCCGGCTACATCGGCGCGCGCAGTGTCAAATGGCTCGGCAAGATCGTTGTTAGTGACCGCCCGTCGCCAAATCACTACGTGGCTACCGCCTACAAGATCGTCAGAGCGACCGATCCGATTGACTGGTCCGAGTCGGGTCCGATCTATCGGTTTCCAATCAATGCGGCGATCGCGACGCCGGCGGCAAAGACGTCCGTGCCAGCGGGAATGCTGGCCGTGACTGGATATGCTTTGCCCAGTGGTCGCCCTGGCGCAAAGCTTACCAAGGTGCTGGTGTCAGCCGACGATGGCGATACGTGGACGACGGCAAAACTCACTGGCCAAGACGTTCGTTATTGTTGGCAACTCTGGAAAGCCAGTGTTCGCGTGACAACGCAGACGACGCGACTGCTGGTCAAGGCCCAGGATTCGGCGGGCGGCTTCATGCCCGGTCGCGTCCCGTGGAATGCCAAAGGTTATCTACAGAACTCGTGGTACAAGCTTCCGCTGCAAGTCAGCTGACGGTACTGAACGCCACTGCCGTTTGTTGAATATGCCAATGAATCCATCGTTCAGTCTGTGCGTCGTTTGGTTCGCCTTGTCTGGTGTCGTTGCTACTGCCAGCGACTGGTCGCGATTCCGCGGACCGGCGGGTTCGGGCGTTGCTGTTGACTCCGATTCGTTGCCAACCGCTTGGTCGCCAACCGAGAATCTTGCCTGGAAAACGCCACTCCCGGGCCCGGGAGCGTCGAGTCCGATCATCGTTGGCGACAAGGTCTTGGTGACCTGCTACAGCGGATACGGCACGACTCAAGCGACTCGCCGCGACATCGACAATTTGACACGCCATCTTGTCTGCGTCGATCTGCAAACAGGCAGGGTGATTTGGCAAACAGATGTGCCGGCTTCCTTGCCTGAAGACTCGTATTATGGAACGGGAGTTTCGTCGCACGGATACGCTTCGCACACCCCCGTTTCAGACGGTAACAACGTATACGCTTTTTTTGGTAAAGGCGGCGTCTATGCATTCGACCTGGACGGCAAACAGTTGTGGCGTGCCGATGCGGGCAAGGAGTCGGATCCGCCACGATGGGGATCGTCATCGAGTCCGGTTCTTTACAAAGACACGGTCATCGTGACGGCATCGGCCGAAAGCCAGTCGATCATCGGATTTGACAAAACAACGGGCCAGGTGCTCTGGCGACAAGAAGCGAAGGGTCTGGATGGAATGTGGGGAACGCCCACCTTGGTGAAGGTCGACGATCAGCGGACCGATCTTGTGATGCTGGTCGCCAAAGAGTTATGGGGGTTGGACCCGGCCAATGGCGAATTGCGTTGGCACGCCAGCGCGACCAGTTCGCAACAAGCCTATACAAGCGTCATCAAGCACGGGTCGCGGGTGTACGCATTTTCCGGTCAAGGAGGCGGTAGCATTGCTGTGAATGCGGGCGGAAGCGGAGACATCAGCGATACCCATACGCTCTGGACGGGCACGGTCAATGCGACCTACGCGTCGCCGGTGCGGCATCGGTCCAAACTGTACGTCGTTTCGCGCGGAGTGTTGTCAGTCGTCGACGCAGACTCCGGTGATCGGGTGCAACAGATTCGATTGAAAGGTGCCCGGGAAACTGGCAACGCGAGATTTGGTTCGCTCGACTACGCATCGCCTGTCATTGCAGGTGATCGGCTGTTTTATCTGAACGCAAGCGGGCAGGTGTACGTGTTTGGACTGTATGAAAAAGTGAAAAACTTGGCGGTCAACCAAGTCACCACAGCGAAGGAGATATTTTGGGGCTCGCCCGCGGTCAGTGACAGTCGCATGATTCTGCGCAGTTCAAAACATCTGTACTGCATCGCCGACAAGGGTCAGACCTCTGCACCGATCCATCAGGATGTGACTGAGTCGGATGTTGCGGATGCACAGCGCACAACCGCACGAAGTAGCAGTCATCCGCGTCGTCGCGTCGACGAACAGCTCATGGATTCGGATAGTCTGCTGCAGAAAATCCGAGGTGACCGACCACGACCAGATCGCCCGCAACGACCCATCTCCGCGGTGCGTTGATCTCCGCTGTGATCACAAATCATCAATGTCAAGATGGCTGGTCCATGATGACCGTGTATTCACTACCGCTACGTCGATGAAAACGAAGACGAGCGTCGCGGTCGACGGATTACGATTTTGCTCACCGGTGCCCCAGGTCGAACATTGCCAATTGCGGTAGGTGGTCACTCAGCGCAAACGATTCCTGATCGGCAATGTTCAGGCGGAATGCTCCCTCGAACAACGGTCTGGATGCTACAACTTGATCTGCAATGGGTCCCGCGGCCATCACATAATCAATCCGCCACTTGGGAATATCGGACTTGATCGTGAACCCGTTGCCGATTCCAACTGACGTGAACGTGTCCGTCCAGTGAGCGTCCATCCATAGTTTGTATTCCGCCGTTTCGGGACCGTGGTTCAGATCGCCCATCAACAGCATGGAATGACCCGCATCGAGATCCGCTCTCATCGAGGCGAGCATCATCCGGATTTCTTGCAGCCGAATCGTTGGATCAGCGGTTGAGTATAAGTGGGCGGAATGTACGATCAGGGGTCCACCATCGGGTAATCTGATCGTCGCACGCCCCCAGTGCCGCGTGAACAATTCCCCTGGCCGCTGCGAATCGAGCGGGACGTTCTGCGAATCAATGATTTCCAAGCGGGTTAGTAGCGTCCCGGGCCAGTTGCCACCGCTTGGAAATCGAACATGATTCATACCAAGCTGCGCGGCGACTTCTTTTACAATCGCTTCGCTTGGCGATTCAGAGAAAGTGACCACGTCGGGATCGTGGAGCATCAATTCCATGGCGAGCCGCCTTGCCATCTGCCCTTTGGCAACCGCCTGCTTGGCCAAATTGCGTTGATGTGGCCAACCGGTGCAGCCATAAACGTTGTAGGCGATCACGCGAAGTGGTTGAATTTTCGCATTCTGAGCCCAAAGTTTGCTGTTAACTGCCGATAGGCCGGCACCGAGTAAGGAGCAGAATTCGCGGCGTGAGAAAGGCATGTTAGGTTCCTGTATGTCCTTTGTCGTTTGATAGCCATATTGGCGTTCAGATACCGGACTTCCGTTGTGAATTGGCATTCGTCCAACGAAGTGACTCGGCGTCGCCGCCAATCCTGAATGCCTTGTACACATGTTCTTATCGACATCACTGGATGCTGGCACCACACCCGTCTTCACGCTGACGCGCGACAAATTGCACAACAAACTGCGTCCTGTGCGTTGGCAGCCAGGGTGCCTCGCGTGGCGAGTAAATCCATGTGCGGCCTGTCGATTGGATCTCGTGATTGAGTCCCATCGCAAACAACTTCAATTGACCAATGGCAATCAACGGGACAAAACGCAGGCGACCGATGTTCCCCGCATGTACGAATGGTCAAACAAGAGAGTTCGTTGCTGCCATCCACAGGGTCAGCCTCCGGGCCGCGAGCCTCACGCTGTATCGTTCCGCTCTCGCGAGACAAAAATGCACCCTGGCGTGAATCCATTGGACAAGTTCAATCAAGTTGGCAACTCAATTAGTGTTCGTCTTGCGCTTCTTCTTGGGTTTCTTCTTAGTGTGCACCACACTGGGACGGCTCATCGTTGATGATGGGTCACGAAAAACCCAGGGCTCCCATGTCGCTCGCGTCTTTTCCCATTCAGCAAGTGTTCGCGTGGGATACCACGCGGGCCAACCATGGACGTTGAAATCATAGTTCGCCCCGTTCGCCTCGACCCAATCATCCACAGTTGCGACCGGACATTTGTCTGGGAAGATTCCCATTGCACGGAATTCGTCGCTAACACCTTGATCATCAATGACTTCCCTGCGCCACTGCTCTAGTTCCGCCAAAAGCTTCGCTTTGACATCTGCATATGCCTGATCGTCGGCCAAATTGTCAATTTCGTACGGATCAGCGTTCAAATCAAATAACTCGATTGGTGGTTTGGATTGTGCAAAAAAGCGAGCCTGCGCCGGCGTCAGTTTGCCTTTCATATTCAGAATGTTCATCTCGGCAAGCGGAGGATACGCTCCCTCTTTGTAACGATTGAACTGGCACCAGGGACGTTCGGGCATCAGGTTTACAATCAGCTTGTAATCCTTGGATCGAATTGCACGCATGGCGTCATGCGTTTCGTCCATCTTGTCTCGGGCGGCAAAAATGTACTGTCGCTGCCCGATCGTAGTGCCAAGCAGGTTTTGTCCGTGCAAAGGTACCGGTGGCGTTACACCGGCGACATCCAGGACCGTTGCACAAATGTCAAGCGACATGACCATGTCGTCGCTAACCTGGCCTGGTGTCACGTTGCCCGGCCAACGCATGATCATGGGAATACGGATGCCGCCGTCATATAGAAACTGTTTGCCGCGGATGTGACAGCGACCGTGATCGCCGATGAAAAAAACGATCGTATTGTCGGCAAGTCCTTCGTCGTCCAAACGTTTTAAGAGAGCCCCGACTTCGCGATCGACGATCTGCATCTGCTCCAAACCATTGGCCCAGTCGCGGCGTATAAGCGGCGTGTCAGCATAGTACGGGGGGAGCTGGATGTCGGCGATATCAATCGGTCGTTCAG
>JABDKS010000970.1 GCA_013002105.1 Pirellulaceae bacterium
ACGGGCACCATGCATTCGGTGGCCAGGCGCCAAGCGTCAACCGCGGCGGCAAAACAATCGCCCGGTGACCGCGGAGCCACGATCGGCAAGGGCGACTCGCCGTTGCGACCGAACATGCTTTGCAGCAGATCACTTTGTTCCGTTTTGGTCGGCAGCCCGGTACTGGGGCCACCGCGCTGAACGTTGACGATGATCATCGGCAATTCCAAGATCATTCCCAAGCCCATCGCTTCGCCCTTGAGCGCGATGCCGGGTCCGCTGCTGGCCGTCACACTCATGGTGCCACCAAAGGCGGAACCGATGGTTGCACACACCGCAGCGATTTCGTCTTCGGCTTGGAACGTTCGCACACCGAAATGTTTGTACTTGGTCAGCTCGTGCAAAATATCACTGGCCGGCGTGATCGGATACGTTCCGTAAAACAAATCCTTGCCACTTAATTCGGCTGCCGCGATCAAACCCCAAGCGAGAGCCTGGTTGCCCATGATGTTGCGATAGGTTCCCGGCGTCAGTTCAGCCGCTTCGACCTGATAGCTCTCACCAAATGCTTCGGTCGTCTCGCCGTAAGCCCAGCCGGCACGCAGCGCCGCGACGTTCGCATTGGCAACATCGGGTTTCTTGCCGAATTTGGCTTCGATAAAACGTAGCGTCGGGTCCAGCGAACGACCAAACAACCAGTACACCAATCCCATCGCGAAAAAATTCTTACATCGATCCGCAATCTTTTGACTCAGACCATGTTCGGCCACCGCGTCACGAGTCAGCTTGGTCATCGGAACTTTGAATATCCGATACGTCTCTTCCAACACCGATGCGTCCAGGGGATTCGATTCCACCTTGGCCAGTTTGAATTCTTTTTCGTTGAAACCATCCTCGTTGGCGATCAAGATCCCGCCTTTGCGTAGATCATCCAAGTTGGTCACCATCGCCGCCGGGTTCATCACCACCAGGGCGTCAAGTTGATCACCGGGCGTGAAGATCTCCTCGCTAGCAAACTGAACCTGGAACCCTGACACACCGGCCCGCGTTCCGCGCGGCGCACGAATCTCCGCTGGAAAATCGGGAAACGTGGCGACATCATTTCCAGCAAGCGCGCTGGTATTGGTCAGTTGGGTGCCAAGTAATTGCATGCCGTCCCCGGAATCACCTGCGAGTCGCACAGTGATTCCCGAGACAGTTTGAACGTCCTTGGACGTGTTGGGCGTAGCCGTCATGGGAAGATGCGATGCACCAAGTGGCACCGCCAAAAGCGTAATTGGGTGGGAGTTTACCGGTTGTATCGATCATTCCGGACCGGATGCTTATTGAAATTCTATAAATACACGGTCAAAACGTAACTCCGTTCCGGGCGGAATCGTCGAATTTAGGGCAGAAATGTCATTCGCCATCGCTCACACTTCTACGCACTCCTGCGGGCACCGGATCCCTTTTTGGGTGAATCAATCGGCGAAAATCAGCTGACGTTCGCACTGAATAAGGATGCCCTGGTGGACTGCATTGCCACCTCGCTGGCGTTTCGTTTACCCGAAAGCGGTTTCGTCCCAGCGTCGGTCCCAGCGTCAGTCCCAGCGGAATTAGCGCTGTCCACCAGAGGGCTCATCCTTGGCCATCGGCAGACTCGGCGACCACAGACACACCGTCAGCTTCCCAGCACCGCTTCGCCCCACAAACTGGGGTCTTCGGTGACCGGGTACTCCGGACCGAGCGTTAGCGTTTGCCAACCGAGCTCGCGATCGATCACGGCGTAATACAAGGCAATTCGTGGCTGATCGACCGGGTCGAAACCGGTCAACGCCGAGGCCGGGATCAGGCCCGATAGTTCATAGCCATCGTGTCGCGGCATCGCAGCAATCGGCAGTTGGTCCGCAGTGACCGGCTTGGGATTGCCGCGAGAGCGGTTGATCGGCACCAACGCAGAAACCGGCTTCTCGCGTTGCGACCCGCCGCCAGCGGGCATCCACAAAAAGCGGTGACAATACTGGGTTGCCCGGTGAATATTGGGACTGCATCGCGTGTCAATCCAAACATGGAATCCGTCACTTTCGTCCAGCCGCGTTTCGCGACACCACGGGACTTGCCGTTTTCCATTGACCAACACGTGTACACCGATCCCGGTCTTATTCCATGCCAAACGAACGTCGGCAAAGACCGGTCGATCGCCCAACGCCCCGAACGAAGGCAACTTGCATTTGGGCGGTAACTGCAACCCCTTGGCAGTCCACTTCAGCGGATCTTTGCGCAGCGTGACCTCAAAACGAAACAAGAACGTCGGGTCAATCAGCGGCGGAGGCGTCGTTTCAGTCAGCGATCTAATCCGGCAATAAGTTGCAGTCCCATGAGCCAAGGCATCGTC
>JABDKS010000973.1 GCA_013002105.1 Pirellulaceae bacterium
CTTGAACTCTTGCCTGCTACCACCGTGGTGGTCCCGGATACCGAACCGGGGCAATTAGAGGCTGACCCGTCGCCCGCATCCGCGATGGTCGGACACGCAAACATCCAAGTATTCGATGTCGACGTTCACGATGATTGCTCGCGACCGATCCCTGTCACCATCACCGACGAATCCGGGAAACGAACAACGTCGATCGTGATGTCGATCAACCGGACGAAGCGATCGCGTGGACAGCCGCGCAAGTATCAACTGGTTCGCTTTGATGTCGAACACCAACTCGCTTATGTATCGCTTAACCATCACGAATCGATTCGACTGCTCGATCACCATGATGGCAGTGGTCGATCACTCGTGTTGACCGGTGTCAATTCGCTAGGCAAAGGCGGCCAATTGGCCGTGGCAACAGGCTGGGGACCTTCCGGCGTCACGCTTAGCCATCGCAGAACGATCGGTCGCATGAACCAAAACGTTCGCGTCGCAAGTCCTAAACTGCGTTGGGCCCGATGGGTTGATGATGAACACGTCTTGGCGGCGATTGACAAGACATGGGGCGTTTGGAATATCGTCTCGGGACGACAACTGTACCGTTTCGACAACATCGATGGTCGCTCGGTACCGGCACTCTCTGGTGGACGCCGCTACTTGGCTGTGCCGATCAAAGGCAGCGTTGTGCTGTATGAAACCATGACCGGCAAGCCGCTCGGTCGGATCAATGTCGAACGCCAAATCCCCGGCGTTTCGTTCTCTCCACAGAGTGATCGGCTGGCCATTGCCACGTCACGCCATATGCGTTGCTGGGATCTGACCACCGCATCGATTTCTGACCAGGTGGCGAGTCGCCCGATCACGGGTTCGCGCAGCCCAGTCTGGGTTGATTCAGATTTGATCTTGTCGAGTTCGGGTGTGCTGATGAGTCTGTTTCGCGGCCTACCGATCTGGCAATACGACGTCGCTACCACTGAAATCGCACCGATCGGCGATCGAGTCGTTATCTTTCGCAAGCAGACTCCGGCCGAATTGTCATGCATATCGATTCCCCATCCAGGTGCATTGGCCGGCATCGAATATCTAGACAGCGGCGCGTTGGAAGTCGACCCGGAAAACTGGAAACTTTTGGGTCGTAGTCAATGGAGCACGGGCGCCTGGGTAGACGACAACGACCGCATCAGTGCGGGCAGCAGTGGTCGGCGTTAATCGACTGGCGGCTAGTCCCAGTCTGATCTTTGCGAAGCTGGTGCGCTGTGCATTTTGCCAGCCTTTGTCCCGTGCCGAGTCGTGAGTTGCTGAAATCGATTCATTTGTGCGCTTTGTCAGCGAAAAAAGGATAGAATGATCGTGATTGGGGAACACCCGCTCGCCAAAGGACGATTCCATGAACGAACTGCAACGTCGTCACTTTCTTGCGATCACTGCCGGCTCACTGGGACTAAGTCGATTGCTCGATTCGTTGCGTCCGGTTTCCGCGGACGAAGTGCAATTGAAATCAGGCATCGCCAGATTCTCAAACGATATCGAACCGCTGGTTCAATTCTTGGAAGAGACGCCCCGTGATACGATCATTGAAGAAACAGCGCGGCGTGTCCAAGCTGGGCTGAGCTATCGTGAATTGCTGGCCGCACTATTGCTGGCAGGCGTGCGCAACGTCCAACCGAGACCTTCGGTCGGTTTCAAATTCCACGCCGTGTTGGTTGTCAACTCGGCTCACTTGGCCAGTATCAGCGGCCCGCCCCAAGATCGTTGGCTGCCAATCTTTTGGGCAATCGACAATTTCAAGAGTTCACAGGCGCGCGACATTCGCGAAGGAAACTGGACGCTTTCGGCAGTCGACGAACCAAATGTTCCACCTCCGCACCGGGCTGCAAAACAATTGCGTCAATCGCTTGACGCTTGGGATGAAGCGGGCGCCGATGTTGCCGTCACGTCGATGGTTCGCAACTTCGGTGGCAACCGTATATTCAATGAATTGGCCGCCTATGCGGCCAGGGATTTCCGCAGCATTGGCCACAAGGTAATTTACTTGTCCAACGCGCAAAGAACGCTGGATACGATCGGTTGGGAATATGCCGAACCGGTCATGCGCAGCGTCGTCTACGCAATGCTGAACCATCGCGGCCAGCCCAATCCGTCGACCAGTGACTTGGAGGCGGATCGGCCGGGCAGATTCAACCAAGAACTGCAAACCGAACTGAAGGATCCTTGGCAAGGCAAACGACCGGACGACGGCGCCGCAACGGATCTGGTTCAAACACTGCATGACTGTGATCCACAGGCGGCCAGCAAAAAGGTCATAGAGTTGGTCAACCAAGGCGTCGCCTTGCAATCCATTTGGGATGGACTGTTCGGTGCCGCGGGTGAATTGCTGATGCGCAAACCAGGCATCGTC
>JABDKS010000978.1 GCA_013002105.1 Pirellulaceae bacterium
AATCAAGGCCCAGTCGCGCGCAGTAGTCGTAGAGCGCTGTCGCGTTGACTGATTCGGTACAAGTTGTACGAGCAACATCGATTTGCCGAGTGATGTCAGGTGATTTCGTAACATCATCACTGATCGACACGCTGGCAATCGTTTGCCAAGTCGGCTCGCCAATCTCGCGACAGGCTATCGTTAGCTGGCGACGATCCGATCGATAGGTCGTTTCGAATTGTTGCGGCCGATCGTCAGTCAACAAGCAGGGGCTGATCAGTTGTAATTTTTGCAGCACAATCGACGCGGAATCTTGTATCTGGCGTGCTGCTTGGGCGGCGATTTCGATCACGCCCGCGGCAGGGAACATGCAGGTGTTCCGGACCACGTGGTCACTCAAGTACTGCTGGGATCTTAAGTCGACACGGTTTCGCCAAGCGGGGGTTGCTTGCAGTGTCGATTCGCCCAACAGGGGATGATGATGATCGGGCAACCGTGTCGTTGCTGATTCTTGCGATTCCGACCAGCAGCTTTGGTTTTGAAACGGATACGGAGGCAAATCAACGCGTGACGGCGGCGGCGCGTGGATCTTGGACCAATCTAAATTCAGCCCGACCGTGTACAGACTTCCCAGCGAATCGGCCATGCATTGCGTGTCTTCGCGGTCACGGTGCAGCGAAGCAAATACGCGGACCGGTGATTTTGCTTGCTGAAAACATTCGGTGATCGCGTAAGTCAGCACGGGATGCGGACCAATCTCCAACGCAACCCCAATGCCGGCTTTTGCGGCGACCGACATGGCGTCAGCAAAACGAACGCTTTGGCGGACGTTCTTCCACCAATAATCTGCATCGAGTTCTTGGCCGCGAGCATAGTCGCCGGTGACTGTCGAAATCAATGTCGTGTGTGTCGCACGTGGTTGAATGTTGGCGAGCGAGCGAACCAATTCTTCGTGAACCGGCTCCATTTGTGGGCTGTGAAATGCGTATTCGACTTTCAGTCGGCGACAAAACACGCCGGCCGAATCTAGCCGCGCTGCCAACGACTCAATCACGTCGTCGGCTCCTGAAATCGTGACCGACGTTGGCCCATTGATCGCTGCCAGCGACACTTTGTTTTCAAGTCCTGCAATCCATTGCAGCGTTTCTGCCGCAGACAGACCGGCGGCAATCATCGCACCGCGTGACGTAGCAAGATCCATGGTTCGTCCGCGATGAATGGCGACACAGCACGCATCTTGCCAACTCAATCCGCCCGACAAATAGGCGGCAGCAATTTCGCCAACACTGTGTCCCACGATGCCGCGTGGACGGATTCCAAGTTGCTCCCAGACAGCGGCCAGCGCGACCTGCAACGCAAAAATACAGGGTTGAGCAATGGCGGTTTGCTGCATCCGCGAATCGGACTGGTCACGATGAAGCTCGTCGATCAAAGACCAAGACACGTACTTTGCGAATTCGCGATCACATCGCGCAATCGATTCTCGAAACACACCGTTGCTGCGATAAAGTTGACGTCCCATTGCCCACCACTGGGGACCCTGGCCGCTACAGACGAACAGTATGCCATTATCCAGTTGTGCCGCGGGCAGCGGTTGAGCGAATCCGGACTGGGGGTCGGCTGCGAGTTGTCGCAATTGCCGAACCCAATCCACCTTGAGTTTTCCGCTAACCGTCGCACGACAATTGTGATGACTCCGCCTTTGCGAAGCAAAACTTGCGATATCCAAAAGCGAATGCCGATCGCTCTGGTGTTCAACCCAATCTGCCAAATCTCGCGCGACGTCTCCAAGAGCTGCCGAGCTGTGAGCGGAGATGGGTAATACGACTGGTTGATCGGTCTCGACTGTTGATTTGTCTGCGACTCGTGTGCGGGAGTCGTTTTGTGCTGTTGGTTTGGCGGTTTCTTGCAATTCGGGCGTTTCCTGCCAGAGAGGCGATTCCTGCAGTAACAGGTGAGCATTGGCGCCGCCGTAGCCAAACCCATTGATCCCGGCGATCCGGGGACCGGACAAACGATCCCACTTCTGAGTCGAAATCGGTACACGGAGATTCAGTTTTTCGAAATCGATTTGCGGGTTGGGAGTCTCGAAGTTCAGATGTGCTGGAATCTGCCGATGATGAATCGCCAGGGCGACCTTGATCAGGCTGGCGATTCCGGCGCCGGCTTCCAAGTGTCCGATGTTGGTTTTGACCGATGCAATTGAGCAAGGCCGGTCGGCGGGCCGGTTTTCGCACAACACGTTAGCCAGTGCGTTGGCTTCGATCGGGTCGCCAACCGCCGTACCGGTTCCGTGAGCTTCGACATAATCGATATCGGCCGGATCGATGTTGGCGCGTCGACAGGCGGTGCGCAATAAAGCCTCTTGCGATGCCTGGCTGGGCACCGTCATGCCTTCGGTGCGTCCATCCTGGTTCAATGCCGTCGCGCGAATCACGCTGTAGATCGTATCGTTGTCGCGCAGTGCAGCGCTGAGCGGTTTCAGCAACACCATGCCTGCGCCTTCGCTGCGGACATATCCGTTCGCTTTTGCATCGAATGTTTTGCATCGTCCATCGGGCGACAAGACACCCAGTTGGCTGAACGCAACGTAGAAATCTGGCAGCAACAACGCGTTGACGCCGCCAGCGAGTGCCATCTGGGCATCGCCGCGCAGCAGACTTTCGCATGCCATGTGGACGGCAACCAGTGAAGACGAACAGGCCGTATCGACGGCGACGCTGGGACCGCGTAGATCAAAACAGTACGAGATGCGGTTGGCAGCAATGCTGCTCGATCCGCCGGTGTTACTGTAGGGACCAATCACACCGCGATCCTGATAACTCAACGCGGCGACTGCATAATCAAAACTGGAGATACCGGCAAACACCGCAACGGAACGACCGGCCACCTGCTCCGTCGGGACACCGGCATCCTCGAATGCTCGCCAGGTGACTTCCAACAACATTCTTTGTTGCGGGTCCATGCTGGCGGCTTCGCGAGGCGAGATGCCGAAAAGTTGTGGATCGAATTGGTCGATGCCGTCAACGTAACCACCCCACTGGCTTTGCGTTTTGCCCGGCTTGGATTCACCTGGTGCATAAAACTTTTGCAGGCTCCATCGATCTGCCGGCGTCGATGTGATTGCATCGCGCCCGGATGTCAACAGGTCCCAGTATTCGTTGGGCGAGTTCGCGCCACCAGGAAACCGACATCCGATGCCAATAATGGCGATGGGCTCGGGAGCGGTTGGTGAGGATTCAGCTTCAGATCGTTGGGTCACGGTATCGTTAGGGATCGTAGAAAAATCGGGCGGCAATTGTTCGTTGCCGCGGGCAGCGACCACCGGACACCTCGGATCCAGCGCCCTTCATGATACTCAAGCCTTGCACAACTGTTTTACGGCAAAAAAACGCCGCTTCTCACGTCCGCAAGCGATGTTGGCAGCAGTGATTCACGAGTGAATCCCGCGTGATTCACCGCACCGATGTCCGATCAAACGCCTTCGCGAAATGCCTCGGTCGGCAGCAGTTGAGCCGCTCGCCAAGCGGGTAACATTGCCCCAAGAATTCCGATGATCACGGCGATTGCGGCGCCCTGCACCAAGACCACAGCGTCAATATTGGGCGTCAAAATTCCACGCGTTGCACTCGACGCACTCAGGCCCCACGTCAGAAGGATCGCCAGGAGACTTCCCAGCAGGCAGGCCAGTACGGCCAGGACGCACGACTCTAACAGAATCATCGTGACAACGCGGCTCCGCGGCCAGCCCATTGCTCGCAAGATGCCAATCTCGCGTGTCCGTTCCAACACGCTGGTCATCATCGTGTTGAGGGTTCCGATTGCACCAATCACTAGTGCGATCATCGACGTCATCCAAGCCATCGCGGATGCGATCTGCATACGAGTATCGGTTTCGACAAATGCCTTCGTCGTCAACGGGTGGAGCTTTGCATCCAGTTCTTGAATTGCATTCACTGCTGCGGTCGCTTGTGCCGTGGTGGTGGGTCGGTTCAAAACGACGTTGATGTACGTCACCTGCCGCGTTCGATCGGTTAGTCGTTGCAACTCTTGCAGTGGAAAAATCATCGAACCATTTTCCCACGTACTTTGGCTGGTGAAGATTCCGGTAACGATGTACGGTTCCTCGAAGATCATCACGCGATCGCCAACGCCGACACCCGCACGCTGTGCAAGATTGATTCCCAGCATCAACCGTCGCTGATCACTTGGCAAAATCGAAACTTGAGGAACGGACGTGATTTTGTAATCCGCCAGCAACCAGGAATCATCCGCCAGACCCATGGATGGAATTCCGTAGATTTCTTTTTCCTCCAATGACATCGTCTCGAGCAACACGCCTGCGGACTTGTCGACGGCGGGCAGCTGGGCAATTCGCGCCGCAAATGATTCATCCACACTGCTGCTCAGTCGGTCCGCCGATCCCTGTCGCGAGACCACGATGTCAATGTTGTGGGATTCGTAGATATCGGCGAATGATCGAGTGAAACCTTTCGCGATTCCCAACAAGGAAACGACCGCGGCAATCGCTGTTGCAAATGCCAGCAATGTCAGCGACGTACGAAACGGCCGACGGGTCAGGTTTTTGAAGATCAGCGACAGAAAACGCATTGGTTGGCAGTCCGGTGCCATCGAAGGAAGCGGGATGGGTGGGTGTCGAGCGGCATCTACTTTAGCCGAATTCGCGGGATTGAAAGATAGGTAAGCCGCGGTGTGCGGGTTAAACGGCGAGTCTGTTCGCTCCGTTCGACGTTCGCCCAATCGCAAACGCTCCGCTACCGATAACAGAAGTATTGAAGTCCATTTCCCCGGATCGGTCCCACTTCGATGCGTTTGGTATCGCTGCTCGTTCTTCTGATCGCATGCATGGTCGGCTGCCAGCGTCGCCCTTTTCTGATGCGCGGTGCGATGAATGTCGACGGCAACATGCGAATGAATGGGGACATGAACATGACCGGCGGCATGGCGATGACTGGCGACATGACGACCAGCATGAAAACCGACAACACCGCATCGCCGCTTTCGCCGGTCGCATTGTCGGGATATGTCGGTCACGGTGCCAAGGTCGCCGTCGTCGATTTGGACGGTGTGATCGTCGACAGAAATATTACTGGCATCGGGTCAATGGGTGAAAACCCGGTCGCTCTCTTTCGCGAAAAGCTCAATGCGATTGCCGCCGATACCACCATCGATGCGGTGGTGTTGCGCATCAATTCGCCCGGTGGTGGGGTGACCGCGTCAGACATTGTCAGTCACGACTTAATCGAGCTGAAAAGAAAACGGAATCTGCCCGTGGTCGCGTGCTTGATGACAGTCGGTACCGGCGGTGGTTACTACTTGGCGACGCACGCCGATTCGGTGGTCGCTCATCCGACCTCCGTCGTCGGTGGGATTGGCGTGATCATGAACGTCTACAACATGGAAGACACGATGGGGCAGTTCAACATTTTGTCCAATCCGATCAAGGCTGGTGAGCAAATTGACGCCGGTACGCCTGAGCGTCCAATGGGGATCGACGAGCGAAAGCGGCTGCAGTCGATCGCCGATGCCTTTCATGATCGATTCATCGATCAGGTACGACAGTCACGGTCATCCATTGACGCCAATGAAGACTTGTTCGACGGTCGTGTCTTCACCGGCGATGAAGCACAGTCGTATGGCTTGGTCGATCATGTCGGGTATCTGAACGATGCCATCATTCACGCTCGACAACTGGCCGGTGGTGGACCGACGGGTCCGGTTGTGATGTTGCGGCGCGACAATGATCGTGCCTACACCACGTTGGACGTGACACCGAATTCGCCACTGAATACGTCGCTGGTCCCATTCAAGCTTCCCGGTCTGGATCGCAGTTCGATGCCCACATTTTTGTACCTGTGGCAACCCGATTCCAGCTTGGCATCGGTAATTCAGTGATCCGCTGAATGCTGTCAGAAGCCGAGCTATTTCAGTTTGCGGCGAAATTTTCTGGCGCTCTCTTGAATCATCAAAGGCAGCTTGCTGCGCAACAGATTGCTGCCGCTGAACCACGACTGTGGTTCGTGAAGAATGAACCGCGCCTCGACCAATGACGCACCGTCCAGTTCAGTCAATCTCGCGATCACGACGTACCCGCCCGCTCCGACATAGCGATTTTTCTTACTCGCCGGCGCCGCCTGATCATTGGAAACTCGCATCCACCAGTTGTCATCGCTAAACCGAGGGTCCAGGTAGACCGCGACGGATTTTGTATCGTTCGTTGCGGCAGTCTCCGTTTGCAACACTCCATTGACCAGGACCTTCTTTAGCAGCGTGAAACGCGTCCGCGTAAAGGAAGTGCTCTCGACAGGTTCGATACCGAGTGCGCCGAGTTGATCGTCGGACAGTTTCTGCGACTCTGCTGTTTTGTTTTCGTCCGACTTATCGCGGTCACCGAAAATCTGTTCCATCAAGTCCTCGTCAGCGAACGTTTCGATGGGTGTGTGCACGACAAAGGCGACATGGATCGAATGTCCAATGCGTGCTCCGTCGTCATCCTTGATGTAATCCAAGTCGATGGCAACGGGAGCGACGACGGAATCGCGGCTGAATTGTTTCCAAGTTGCACCACCGGCCAAAGCTGACAGTTTTTGCCGTCGCTGCTCGGCGGTCAGGTGATCGGCCAGCGTCGGCGGCGGCACCAGCACGACATGTTTCTCGGGGATCGTGACGCCGCGTTGGGTCAGTTGATCCATCAATGAGGGGGACTGCGCTTGCGTCGCGTCCCCTTGGCTGGACAAGGCTACGACCATAATCCACAACCCAATACGCCAATTCATGGTGTGGCCACCGTGTCAGCCGAGTCAACGCAATGTTCGCGGAGCGAGACCAACTGCGATCGGATAAACGACGAATCGGGATAGCGTTTTTGACGCTCGACTAGATAGATTTCGGCCGCGTGGAAAATTCTGTCGGCCAATTGCGTTTGGTCTTTGTTCCGCAGTTTTGGAACGAGCATATTGGCTACCCAAATGGCACCCGGATTGATCTTCGTCGCTTCGAT
>JABDKS010000987.1 GCA_013002105.1 Pirellulaceae bacterium
GTTAACGCACCTGCTGGATGTTCAGGGGGTGCCGCGATTTTTTAATCCGGTCGAACAGGCGATGCTGCGCGGGTTTCAATCGTTTGGTGAATATCTGCCTGGCGTCGCAGTGCCGTTGGTCAAAGAAAAAATGCGTCGTGAAACGGCCAACGTTATTCTGCCGGCTGAACCGGAGTTGCTGGGAGAGCATCTGCGTAATCGCCAGTCCCAAGGCGTCAATATGAACGTCAACTTGTTGGGCGAGGCAATTCTTGGAGAGCGCGAGGCCAAACGTCGGATGCAGCAATGCTTCGACGCGTTGCGTATGCCCGAAGTCCGGTGCCTGTCGGTGAAAATTTCGACGCTCTACAGCCAAGTCTCGTCAATCGCCCGAACGCATACCATCAAGAAGGTTGCGGATCGTTTGGAAACGCTCTACCGGACCGCGATCCAAGAAATCGACCCAGTGACCGGCTTGAGCAAGTTCGTCTATCTGGATATGGAAGAGTATCGTGATTTGTATCTGACCGCCGATATTCTTTGTGAAACGCTTGACCGTCGGGGGTTGCAAGCCGTCAGAGCCGGGATTGCCCTGCAAGCGTATATTCCCGATTCGCAAAGTGTGATGAAACGATTGATTCAATGGTCGCGCGGTCGCGTGGCCGCTGGTGGTGAACCTCTGACGATCCGGCTGGTCAAAGGTGCCAACATGGAAATGGAACGTGTTCACGCATCCATTGGCGGTCACCCGCAAGCGTCTTTCAAAGACAAACGACATACCGACGCTAACTACAAACGGATGCTTCGTGACTTGATTGATGCAACCGAGCAACGCGACCTGCGCGTCGGTGTGGCATCGCACAATTTGTTCGACGTTGCCCTGGCACTGATTTGGGAGCAAGGCAAGGACCTTGGCGATCGCTTTCAAATTGAGATGCTCGAAGGGATGGCCAACCATCAGCGACGAGCGATTACGCAACGGGGAACCGAGATGTTGTTGTACGCGCCAGCCTGTCGTCGCGACGGCTTTCTAAATGCGATCGGATACTTGATAAGACGATTGGACGAAAATACCGGACCGCAGAACTTTTTGCGTCATGCGTACCGATTGCGACCCGACACTCCGGAATTCGACACTCTCGCCGACGATTTTCGCGAAGCACTGGTGTTGAGCGAGACGATTAGCGATGAGCCTCGTCAAGTAAACACACGAAACGATGTTCCGTTGCAGCCGCCGGTGGCCGAACATTGGTCGGAGTTGGTCAATGAGCCCGATACCAATTGGTCGCTGCCAGCGAACGCTGATTGGGCAAGGGCGATCGTCAAAAAATGGGAGTCCAAGTGTGGT
This sequence comes from Pirellulaceae bacterium, assembly GCA_013002105.1. Next base: position 1,328 of record JABDKS010000987.1, read on the forward strand.
GAGAATGCCACGAGGATACCGCTGATGATCGGCGATTTGCCAACCGATGGCGAAGGGTTGCGTGAATCGACCGATCCGTCGCGACCGGGCGTCGTCATCAGCCGTTTTTCGCAAGCGTCACTCGAAGATGTTCGTCGGGCCGTGTCGATCGCAGCGGCTGATGAGAGTGATTGGGCCAATACGTCGATCCAACACCGTCACGATCTTTTGCGTGAAACCGCACAGAACCTGCGCCTGCGACGCAGTGACTTAGTAGGTGCGATGATCGGTGACGGCGGAAAGACAGTCAGCGAGGCCGACCCGGAAGTCAGCGAAGCAATCGACTTTTGCGAATTTTATCCGTTAACAGCAAAAGCATGGAGTGAACATTCAACGATCCAAGTCCAGCCACGCGGCGTTGTAGCTGTGATTACACCCTGGAATTTTCCGCTAGCGATCCCCTGCGGTGGTGTGGCGGCGGCACTGGCGGCCGGCAACCGCGTGATTCTGAAACCGGCCAATGAAACGGTGTTAACAGCGTGGTTGTTGTGCCAGGCCTTCTGGGACGCCGGAGTGCCGCGAAACGTATTGCAGTTCGTCCCCTGTGCATCGACGGTTGCCCAGCCCGGTTTGGTCATGAACCAACAGGTCGATACCGTGATTTTGACTGGAGGGACGTCGACTGCAAAACAAATGTTGTCGGTTCGTCCCGATTTACATCTGTTGGCGGAAACCGGCGGCAAGAATGCGACGATCGTGACGGCGATGGCGGATCGGGATCAAGCGATCAAACACGTTCTGCATTCAGCGTTTGGGCACAGCGGTCAGAAATGCAGTGCCACATCGCTGTTGTTGTTGGAGGACGAAGTCTTTCGCGATGAAGCCTTTCGCGCGACGCTTGCGGACGCGGTCGAAAGTATTCGCGTGGGATCCGCGTGGGATTTGTCAACACGAATGGGACCGCTGATCGGTGAACCCAACGCCGAACTAACCCGTGGGCTCAAGGTTCTCGAGGACGATGAGGAATGGTTGGTGGTTCCTGAGCACATCGTCGACAACCCGAATTTGTATCGACCCGGTGTGAAATGGAATATCCGCCCGGGTAGCTTTACGCATCTGACTGAGTTATTCGGGCCCGTGCTGGGTGTGATGCGTTTTTCCCGACTGGAGGAGGCGATCGAGATTGTTCGTCGGACCGGTTATGGATTGACCAGCGGACTGGAGAGTTTGGATGACCGCGAGATTGAACTGTGGAAGAAGTCGATTGCCGCCGGTAATCTGTACATCAACCGACCAACGACTGGAGCGATTGTGCTGCGTCAGCCGTTCGGGGGCGTTGGATTGAGCGCGTACGGCCCCGGTGTCAAAGCGGGCGGACCGCACTACGTGTTGGCGTTGATGAAAGTCACCGACGACAAAGCATCGTCTGAAACCAGCGACGCAACTCATCCACAGTTGGACCACCTGCTCAGTTGGATCGGCGTTTTCGAGGCGTCTGACTTGATGAGCAGCGAACTGGCGACCAAGCTACGCGCTGCCCTGGATTCGCAGCGTCGAGCGGTGGCAGAAGAATTTTCGCGTGAGCACGATACCGTCGGTTTGGTGGGGCAAGATAATTGGCGGCGCTATCGACCTGTGCGTGCCACCACGATCCGGATCGATTCGGATGGTCAACTACCCGAGGCGCTGATTGGAGTGACCGCTGCTGCTGCGGTTAGTGCACAAGTCACCTTGTCGATCGACCCCGACCTATCGACCGATGCAAAGGAATTGCTGGAATCAACGGCGGATTATGTGCCCGGTCTGGTCGATCCGATCGAAGAGACGGCCGAGGAATTAGCCGAGCGGATTCGAGCTGGAGACGTCAGTCGACTGAGGCTATTGGCAAAGCCGCGTCAAGACGCGCCCTGGTTGCAAGCTTGCAGCGAAATGTTTGTCACCACGATCGATGAACCGGTACTGATCGAAGGCCGCGTGGAATGCTTGCGGTATATGGACGAACAATCGGTATCGCATGACTATCATCGCTACGGGAATTTGGGGCGGCGGGCGGACGAGCCGCGACGTGATGTGTTGTGACTGAGACGTGTTGTGCCTGAGACGTGTTGTGACGGGGACGCCCTATTCGTCGAAGCCGAATTCTTTCATCCAGTCGCTTACTTTTTCATCGCTTAACCTACCAGTCGGTTTGTCGCTAGCTTCTTCGGCACTCCCCTGCCCTGCCCCGTTGGCGATGTCGATCGCCAGTCCGACTTTGCCGTCGAGTAATCGATCGAGCCATTCTTGTGAATCGAAACTCGCTGCACCGCGACGCTTGGCGGCCGCCTGGACGCGGTGATCCGATGAAACGACAGCGAGGCGTTTGGGCGAATGGTGTGCCGCTATCAACTCTTCGATGCAATCGTCGGCTTCGGGATACTCGGTCGCAAACAAAACTTCGATCCCTTCGACCTCAAAGCGATTGGGGCGATCCCGAGGGGGGTTCGCCGCGTCGAACACGACGCACGTGCGTGAACGAGTCTCCGCATCCAGGTGTGTTACTAATCGATTGACCAATTGCATCCGTTCGCGATGTAGCCAATTCGGATCGGTGTTACGCGCCGGTGGAGCGACGGGCGATACCACGTTGTATCCATCGATCAACAGAAGTAACGACATAATGGGAGCGGTCGGTAGTTGGATAGTTCGATGGATTGCAGCAGTTGATTGATTCTATCCGAAGTTCCAACGATGACCGAACCCAGATCTTGCCCGACTCAACCGTCAGCGATAACGCGAGGTGGTTCGCTTTGGTGGCGGTAAACATCGGCATACACGATGGCTGACAGCCAGATTAGACAGACGGTTTGGCCAGCCAGGGCACCCATGGCAACGGCCAATGCTCCGTGATGTGGGTATAACAGCCAAGTGACGAACACGATCACCCCAATGCCAAAGATTCGCGCGGGGACAATCGCCATTGGTCGTCCGCGTCCCTTGATATAGCTGTCTAAGCCTTGCAGAACACCGCGAATCGCGGCGACCGGTGCGAGCCACAGGGCGAACTGGACAGCGGGCACAAAAGGGTCGCCATACAACAGCTGCACGGCCCATCCGATCACGAACATAAACGCGATCGTGCTGAGGAGCTGAACAGACATCGCCGATCCGAGGATTCGGTGCACATCTTTTGTCGTAAGGTTCGTATCAGGACGGGCACCAGCATTGAATAAAAACAATCCCATCGTGTTGGGAATTACTGTCAACGGATAAACCACAGGCACCATCGCGGCATAGTACCCCTGTTGAACGAATGGAGCGAGCCAAAGGATCAGCAACAGGTCCAGCCGCTCAAACAAATCCGTTGCCAGCATCGACACTCCGTACGGTCGGCTCTCCTTCAACAGGGTGGGGACTTTCGGCTCGCTTTCACCCCGAAATGGTTTGGGTAAGCCGATTACGCAGGCGGACATGGAGATGAGCGAGGCGATGACCGATAGTACGCAGGTGATCGTCAGATCGACGCGATAAACGCAGAATGTTATCAGCAGAAGTGTGGGAAGTGCGGACGCCGCGATAACTCGGCGAATATTGTAGGCAGCGAACTGACCACTACCGCGGTCGACGCCCATCATGATCAACATGACGTGTTGGCCGATGATTCCGATCGAACAAAGCAACGCCATTGGCATCAAAAACTGTTTTTCCGCAGGCAGCGCAAAGTAGCAAAGCCCAAACGCCACCAAGGTCGTGAAAGTTCCAGTGGTGAGTCCCAACCAAAATGCAGCGCGACGGAGTTTTGTTTGGGCTCCATCGGCCAGAGCTGCGTAACGGCAGATCACATCAAGCCCGCCCAGCAGGCCGATGTACATCAGCAATTGGACATACAGAATCGCGGTGGCGTATTCGCCGCGACCTTCGGGGCCCAACAGTCGCGCGAGCAGAATTCCTTGGAACATCTGCAACAGGACGACCGAAAATGCAACGCCTACCGTGTAAACGAATTGCGTGCCGACTTTGCCCGATGTCTTGGGATTTGTCTCCAGCACAACAGCATCGCCAAGCAACGTCTGCGGCGAAGGGTACGCTTCGGCCGTAGGCGAATCGGGGTTGGCGTTGGTGAGCGAGTCTTGAGACATGTGCAGTACGATTATAGTTGGCTGCCCTGTTCAATTTGCCGCGCGTGATCGATGCGGACAACATCGACATGAGCAAGCCAAGGTCGAAAGGGTTCTGCAACGAATAGGGGAGTCGTGCGGGTTTTGACTAAGAAAAACGGGCGAGAGTCAGCCAAAGGTTTATCCGTCGAATTCGGCGTTTCGCATGGGAGTGGTCATGCTGGATCTCGGCAGGTTGCATAGTCGACCCATTGGAGGAACAGTCCCTGCGGAGGTGCGGTCGGCCCGGCGACGTCACGATTGGTCGCCGCGATCACTTCGTCGATCCACTGCGGTGGATGCTTCCCGCGACCAATTTCAACCAGTGTGCCGGCAATATTGCGCACCATGTTGTACAGAAACCCATTGGCTTCGACTTCGATCGCGAGTTGCCCGAACCCATCGATGTCTCGCACAATCAGGTCACAGGCACGCAGATCACGCACCGTGGTTTTTCGCTCGGCCCCGGTGGCTTGAAAGCTGGCGAAATCGTGTTCACCAACAAACCGTTGGGCTGCGTCGAACATCGATTCGATGTCAAGCGGATATTTGATACGCCAGTGATAGCGGTATTGAAACACGTCGCGCCGTCCGCCGATTTGGATTTGATAGCGGTAGCGTTTGCCAATGGCGTCGCGGATCGCATGAAAATCGTCCGGGGCGTCAACCGCCTCGGTGACCACGATCGTCTCGGGTAATCGAGTGTTGATGGCACGGCCCAGATCGGTGGCCGTCGCGTTCCACTGGCCGATCTGACAACTTGCGACTTGGGCCAATGCGTGAACGCCGCTGTCGGTGCGACCGCTGCCGACGACGTTCACCGATTGTTTGGTGATTTGCCGGAGCGCTTTTTGTAATTCGCCTTGGATCGTGACTTGATTGGGTTGAACTTGCCAACCGGCGTAGTCGGTCCCGTCGTAGGCGACTGTCAGTTTAAATGTCCGCGACACATCGCCACCTGATGATCCGATGGAGACGATCAGTTCCCGACGGATGCTGCCCGCTGCACCATCAATTCGGCAATTTGGACGGCGTTGGTTGCAGCCCCTTTTCGTAAATTGTCGCTGACACACCAGAACGCGATCCCATTGCCACCACTGATGTCGCGTCGAATGCGTCCGACAAAAACATCGTCTTTTCCGTCGCAATCACGCGGCATCGGATATTCATGTTTGTCCAAATTGTCAATCACGGTGATTCCGGGCGCCTCGGCAAACAATTGTCTCGCTTCAACGGCAGTCAATGGTTTCTCTGTTTCGACCAAAATCGATTCGCTATGGCCGATCGCGACCGGGACGCGAACCGCTGTCGGACAAACTTGAATGTCGTCGTCGCCCATAATCTTGCGAGTTTCGTACACCATTTTCATTTCTTCGCTGGTGTAGCCGTCTTGTTTTTCGGATCCGATCTGCGGGATTAGGTTAAAGCCAATGGGATGTTGAAACGTACTGGGCGGGTGAACTTGGCCGGTCAACGCGCTTCGCACGCTGCTATTGAGTTCTTCGTTGCCAGCGAGCCCTGCCCCGCTGGTGGCTTGATACGTACTGACCACCACGCGGCGGACGCGTGCGGCGCGATGCAGTGGCGCCAGGGCAACCACCATTTGCGTGGTGCTGCAGTTGGGGCTCGCAATGATGCCCGCGTGATGATCGACCGCCTCGGGGTTCACTTCCGGAACCACCAGGGGGACGTTGGGATCCATTCGCCAGTATCCGCTTTCATCCACCACCACGGCGCCTTCTTCGACCGCCCAAGGAGCGAATTCCTGGGAGACTTCGTCGGGCGTGCTGGCAATCACCAAGTCGATCCCTTTGAACGCACCGGGTTGCAGAAGATCGACTTTCACGCTTTCACCATTGCCGCGAACTTCCTTTCCGGCGGAGCGTTCAGACGCAAGCAGTTTCAACCGCTTGTAGGGAAACTGGCGTAAAGCGAGCTGTTCCAGAACGATGCGTCCAACGGCGCCGGTGGCACCGACGAGGGCAATGTTTTCGTACACGGTCTTTGCTGGTGGTTGGAGTGGTGTCAGATGTGCTTGGGGAACGACGCGCAAAATTTCGTTGCCGTGACGACTAGTCGATCGCTATTCGTCAATCGCTTCAATGGCATCCGGCAAGGTCTTGTCCACGACGCCGCGGGTGCCGCGACCTTCGTCCAGTTTGAACTTGACCTGATAGAGGACCTCTTCGGAATTGGCTTCCCAGAATCGGTCAATCTTTTCCTTGGGCAGTGGATTGTACGATTGAAAAACGCGAAATCCAATGCCCCGCGACGGGTCATCGGTGATCCACCAGGGACTCTTGGGAATCTGGGGATCGATGTCCTTCCACAGCAGATAGTTGGATACCAGTCGACTGGCGCTTCGCAGCTCCGGAGGATCCATTTCCCAACTGCCACCACGTACCACACAGCGGTCTTCTTCTGTCGGCCAGACTGCCATGTCGACAGCGCGGTTGTCCTTGCCGACATAGCGTCGATAGCCGTCGGGCGTGTGTTGGTTGATCGTCCATTCGGCAGCGTTGCCGTGCATATCATGCAGTCCGAAAGCGTTGGGTTTCTTGGTCCCAACAAAACCAGCACCTTCGTCGGCATTGTCAAAGAACCAAGCGTAGTCATCGATATCGTCGGCACTGTCGCCGAAGCTGTATGCGGTGGTGGTACCCGATCGCGCGGCGTATTCCCACTCGGCTTCGGTCGGCAACCGCAATTGCAGGTCGGTCAAGCGACTGAGCCATTTGGTGAATTGCTGCGCCGAGTATTGGGACATGGTCACCGCTGGCTGCTGCGCTTCTTCCCCGTATTCGAATGTGTAACTCGCGTCGTAAAGCGGCGTTGGTGCGGTGATCACGTCTGCTTGATTTTTGGCGTCGATCTTTCGAATACCGTCAGCATCGAACTTCTTGAAAGCGTCATACAGATTCATGAACTCTTTGTATTGCGCCCAGGTCACTTCGGTTTTTGCGACCCACATCGGGTCCACCGTGACTTTGACCTGAGGGCCTTCGTCTTTGCGGCGACCTTCTTCGGTATCAGGGCTGCCCATCGTGTACGTGCCGCCCGGAACGGGAACCATTTCAAAACTGACGTCGGTTCCCGGAATCGTGACGCTGAAAGGCACCATGAATCCATCGGCCACTTCAACCGAGGGGCCGTCAGCCGGTTCTTCCTTGGCAATTCCCGGACGAGTCTTGGCAGGCGAGTCGGCGTTGGCAGCGGGCGCTGCGATCAAGATGCTCAACGCAGTCAGCAGACCGGCGGCAACAATTTGGAAACGCATCAGTTGATCCTCTGGCGTAGGATGTGAGACAAAGCGGGTGCAACGGTTTGGACGTCAGCACTATTTAGGCGATGACCGTATGGGCGATGACCGTCCATGAGCGACCGATGGCGAACAAGCTTATCACACGTCTCGATCGGGGAGGCTGTGAAACTAGACGTCCGGCGAAGAGATGGCCCAGTTTACTTTTCTTCGAGGGTCTTGATCGCCGCAGGGAGTGTTTTGTCAACCAAGCCGAGTCCGCCGCGACCTCCGTCCAGGCGTGACTGGACATCTTCCTGGACGTCTTGCGCATTGGCTTCCCAAAACTTGACAATCTTTTCACTCGGCAGCGGTGTGTAGGACCGGAAGACACGGAAGCCAACGCCTCGGGCCGGATCACTGGTAAACCACCAAGGGCTCTTGGGAAAGTTAGGATCTTCGCTCTTCCATTCATCGTCGTCGGACGCCAGTCGTACCGCGGCACGCAAATCGGGCGGATCCATTTCCCAGCTACCGCCTCTGACCACGCACGGTGACGAAAACTCTGGCCACGTCACCATCTCGGTCGCTTTGACCGGCTGCTTGTCGGCAAACTGACTGTACCCGTCGTCGGTGTAACCGTTGACGGTCCATTCCGCAGCACTGCCCAGCATGTCGTGCAATCCAAATGCGTTGGGTTTCTTGGATCCAACCGGAGCCGGGCCGTCGTCCGAATTGTCAAAGAACCAAGCGTAGTCTTCGATTTCGTCTGCGGTATCACCCCAGTAGTAAGCGGTTTGTGTTCCGCCGCGCGCTGCGTACTCCCATTCTGCTTCGGTCGGTAAACGAAACTGTTGTCCGGTAACGCGACTAAGCCATTTGGTGAATTGTTGTGCCGAGTACTGCGTCATCGTGACAGCTGGCTGATCGGGTTCTTCGCCGTACTCATACGTGAAACTTGGATCGTACAGTTCGGTCGGTGCGGTGATCGCATCCACTTTGTTGTCGTCGGTGATCGTTCGCTCGCCGTTGGATTCAAACGTTTTGAAAATCCCGTAAAGCTTCATGTACTCTTTGTACTGAGCCCAGTTGATCTCTGTCTTGGCAACCCACAATGGGTCGACCACGACTTCGATTTGCGGGCCTTCGTCGTCGTTGCGATCCTCTTCGCTTTGGGGGCTACCCATTTTGTATTTGCCACCAGGGATAGGAATCATTTCCAGCGAGATTTCCGTCCCAGGGATCGTTACCTTGTAGGGCACCATGTACCCGTCGTCGACCTTGACCGATGGTCCCTCGGCCGGCTTCTCTTTGGCGATTCCGGGTGTCGACGTCGGGGAATCCGCATCGGCAACCGAGGACAAGTTGGCAATACAGGACAGGGCAAAGACGCAGATTGCCAAAGTGTGCAGCAGAGAGTGTGGGTAACGCATAAACAAAGCTGATCGGGTCCGAGTGGAGAGGGGATGGTGGGGGGAGCGGGACGACATGTACCAGTATAGAGACACCACGCGAGGTTTTCGATGCATTATTGTCGAACAAGAGGGACGACGCGATTGGACCTCCCCAGCACGCTCTTAACGGGCGCGATCGACTCGTTAATTGGCCACTGGGGTAATCATTGCAAATTGGTCTCTATGAAATCCAATCTCAAGTCGCGACCCAACTCCTATCTTGCAGATGGATGCTTGGAGATCGCGGCCACAACACGGGATCTGGCTCGCAGGATCTGGCACGTAAGATCTGGCGCCAAGGATCTGGCACGAAGGATCCGGGGTCCTGGCTGATACGAGTTCCGTCGCCGCTGCTGTCGTGTGCTTACCGCAGATTCAATTCTTGCGGACGCGCCTTCAGTCGAACAGGTAGGTCCAATGTCGCTCCGTCGCGTCGAATGGTCATCTTGACGGTGGATCCGGCGATCGCGTTTCCGACAACTCGCATCAGATGACCCATATCATGGATTGCATTACCGTCGACTTTGACAATCACGTCGCCAGGCAGAACACCGGCAACCGCTGCGGGTGAATCACGGTTGGCCAGTCCGCTGACCAGCGCTCCGCGGATGCGATGGTTGTCGCCCACCAACTGCTCATCGGAGACTTCTGCGAGCGAAACTCCCAACCAGCCTCTCTGGACGCTTCCGCTGGCCAGTAGCTGCTGGTAGACCTTTTTGGCAACGTTGCTGGGGATTGAGAAACTGACACCTTGATACGTATCGCCTACGATCGCGGTGTTGATGCCAATCAATTTTCCTCGTGCATCGACTAACGGTCCACCGCTATTGCCCGGGTTCACGGCGACGTCGCTTTGCATAAAGTCTTGATAACGCGTGCTAGCACGGACCATTCGGTGTTTGCCGCTGAGAATCCCAAAGGTGACCGATCGATCAAATCCAAACGGGCTACCGACGGCCCAAACCGGCGATCCGACGCGACATCGGTCGCTGTCACCCCATTTGATGGGCATCAATCCAGGGGCGTCAATTTTCAATACGGCCAAGTCGGTCAGTGCATCGGTGCCGACAATCGTAGCGGCAACTTGGCGGCCGTCGCTCAACGTGACCGAGATTTCTTCGCCATCGGCGATCACGTGCCGGTTCGTAATGACAAAGCCAGCTTCGTCAACGATCGCGCCGCTGCCCTGGTCGGCCGACGGCATCATCTGTGCGGACAGTAATTGTGCAACTTGATCGTGATTGGCAACGGCGCGACGTTTGACTTCGATGTGCACGACGCTTGGTCCGACGGCCGATGTGACCATTTGGTAGGCTTCGCTGAGCGCGTCCAGCGAGACGTTCTTCAATCCTTCGGTGCCCGATTCGTATTCGGCGCGAAGCTCGCCACGGTACCAGGAATAGCGGATTTCCTCGACGATCGGCGGCACAGCATATCGCGCCGCGGCAAGCATGAAGCCCATCGTCAGCAAGAGCATCAGACTTTGGACCAAAGGCTCCGGTCGACGCGCAGTGCGGGTCGCACGTTTTTCCGAGCGACGGTCATCCGCTGCGGCCAATGGAACGCGTTTTGTGATTGACGTGGTTGAGCTGACCGTCGTTTGCATCTCGGTCGTACTGTGACCCGACGGTGAATCGATCCGACGTACATTCAAAATGGGATCGACGTCCGGCGAACGTCTCATCGGACGGTTGGCCGAGCGAGAGGTTTTGGTTGTCGAAGCGACACCACTGGATTGTTGAGCCGTAGGTTGACCGGCGGGGGTAGGACGGTTGGGCAGATCGTGTGCGAGCACCGAATCAGATCGTTGCGACGTGGCTTCATCGGAGCTGTCGATCGGAGCAGGATCCGAATCGTTCGTTTCTCGATCCCGATCTTGGTTCCAAGCCGCTTCAAACTGATCCTCGTCTGACATCATATTTTTCGATGGCTCCGCAGGGAGATGGCGTTGGTGTAACGGATGAAGATGGGGTGATTGCCGGAATTCAGTGATCGCGGGCTTGGTGATTGCCAGAGTTCAGCGTGGTGGGTGCCAAAAGTTCGACGGACGAGCGAGCCAGCGTGCGTTTCGGAAAAACGCCTTTGGTTGGAAAATGAGCGGCGAGCCCATTTTAGCGCGCCAGCACCCCTAGGTTGCAATGAATTCCGGCCAGAACGGTGGTTGAAAAAATGCATCTCACGTTAAAACCCCACTGAACCGGTGAAGTTTTTGCCCGCAAACCCCTGTGGGAGCGATTTTTGACCATTCCGCGGGCGATTTTCGGGGGGAACGCCCGTTGGCGACCCGATTGGCCTGGACTCTTTACTGACCTGAACGACCCAGAAGCGGACGTGTCACAGAATCAGGATTATGTTGGGGGGACACGTCGGGGTTCGGACCGCGTCCATTTCCCAGTGGCAGTGGTCGCCGGTACTAGCACCGCAGCACTCGCCGCCGCAGATTGGCGGGCGGGATGGTTTGCCTGCAAGTACCCATTACCGTGTCGATTCCGAGCCAACATCACCTGTCCATCGAAGTAGCCATCACGAGTCCAACATGTCGCAAACCATGCGCGAGTCGATTTACGAAGCGATCGCATCGATCCGTTTGGTCGATCCCCACACACACATCAATCCACACAATCCGGGTTCGCAGACGTTGGCCGATATTCTCGGGTATCACTACTACACCGAATTGGTCCATTCGGCGGGAATGCCAAAAGCGGAGATCGAAGAACCCGGCCTTGCACCACGGGAACTCGTGCGGCGATTAGTTCGGGGGCTACCCAATATCGAAAACACGGCGAACTACCAATGGCTGATCAATATCTGTCAGACGTTTTTCGACTTCCAAGACGATCGGATCACCGAGTCAAATTGGGAGTCACTTTATGAGGCCGCCGAGAATCGGATGAGTTCGGCGCAGTGGCCCCAAATGGTGCTGGATCAGAGCAATGTCGAAGCGGTTTTTTTGACAAATGATTTTGACGATGTCTTGGAAGGCTTCGATACCAATACCTATATCCCGTGCTTGCGGACCGATGATTTGGTATTTCATCTGGCCAAATCAGAAACTCGTGAACGCTTGGCCGCGTGCACGGACATCGAATTGGACGGTTCGCTAGAAAGTCTTCGCGCATCGCTGCGTCAGCGATTCGAATACTTCATCCCGCGCGGCGCGAGGGCTTGTGCGATTTCGATTCCGCCAAGCTTTGAACCCACACGCGTTAGCGATGGTCGCGCATTGACGGCGCTGAGCGAGGTGTTGCAAAAAGGAACGCAGGCCGATGCGTCGCATCAGGTCGCACTGTCTCGACG
>JABDKS010000993.1 GCA_013002105.1 Pirellulaceae bacterium
GAGCTTCACGAGGAAATAGGTCGTGGCGGGATGGGGGTCGTCTATCGCGCCACCCAGACGTCGCTCCGTCGAACCGTTGCGATCAAGCTACTGCCGCTCACTTCCGTGCTCGATTCTCGCCAGCTAACGCGTTTCCAACAAGAAGCCGAAGCCGCAGCCAGTCTGCAACACCCCAACATCGTTCCCGTCTTTGCCGTAGGTTGCCAACGTGGGATCCACTACTACGCGATGCAGTTCATCCGCGGTGTTTGCGTGGATGGGGTGGCTGCGAGCAGTGACGTCGCTACGTTTGCCGGGTCGTCGATTCCCGCTTCTGGCGACGTTGTTTACCAAGCCAAGTGGAAAGCCGCGGTTGATCAGGCCGCTCAGGTAGCCGATGGACTGCATGCCGCGCACGAACTGGGCATCATTCATCGCGACATCAAGCCGTCAAATTTGATTGTCGACCAAAACGGCAAGCCGTGGATTACCGACTTTGGGCTGGCACGCATCCAAAGCGACGTTTCCTTGACCCAGTCAGGCGATGTGATCGGCACGATGCGATACATGAGTCCCGAACAGGCTCGCGGCGAATCCGCGATCGTTGACGGACGTACGGACGTTTACTCGCTGGGCGCGACACTCTACGAAATGCTCACCGGCGTGCCCGCGCACGACGGTGAAGATGCTCCATCGATCCTGCGTCAAATTGACGAAGACGCGATTGTGCCGCTACGAAAACACTGCGCGGACTTACCTCGCGATCTTGAAACCGTCGTCGCCAAAGCGATGGCTAGTCGCCGTGACGATCGCTACGAAACCGCCAAAGATTTTGCCACTGACCTGCGCCGAGTGCTCGTCGGCGAGCCAACGATCGCGCGACCGCCGACGTGGCTTGATCATGGCGTTCGTTTGGCAACGAAGTATCGTGGTGCTGTCGCGACGCTTGCGGTCGTTGGCGTCTTGGCGCTTGCCGGTTTCGCATTCAGTAACACTCGATTGGCAGCCGCAAAACGGGATTCCGATGCTCATGCAAAACGCGCCCAACTGAAAGATGCGATTGCCCGCGAGGCTTTCGACCGCCTGGGAACGCAGATGGCGGACTTGCTTGACGACATCCCCGCAGCCAATTCGGTGCGTCACCGAATGCTGACCGAAACGCTGGACTATTACCAACGGCTGGCTCAGCAATCCACTTCGCACGATTCTCTTGATCTGAATCAAAAACTCGATCTCGCGATCATCCACGGAAAGATTGGTAGTTTTCAAAGCGAACTGGGATTGAAAGCGGACGCTCGGTCGTCGCTCGAAGAGTCACAGCGACGCTACGCAGTGCTTGTCGAGCAATTCCCAAGCGACGGTGCACTGCAACTCCAGTTGTCGATCAGTCAAAACAATCTTGCGGAGGCGTTCGCTGATAGCGGCGATTTTGCTCTGGCCGGCAAGTGGTTTAGCAAAGCGATCGCCATTCAGAATCGCTTGCAGTCCGAGTCCAACCCATCTGCCACGATCGAGCTTGCTACAACACTGAACAATCTCGGACGCATGTTGACCGACTCGGAGAATGCGAGTGAAGCCGAAAGTGTGTTTCAGCGAGCGATCGACTTGCTGGGCGGATCTTCTGCGCACGATAACCTGCGTTCGACAATTGAGTCGAATCTCGCCGGTCTGCTGGCCCGCCGTGACAGCCCAAGAGCCACACAGATTGCTCGGCAATCGCTGGTGACTCAGTTAGCACGACTCGAAGCGAACCCCGGCGACGCGAAGGCAGCCACGCAAGTCGTGCTTACACTGAACACCTTGGCCAACGCACAGGCTGGTCAGTCCCAGCATCACGAGTCGATCGAGTCGATTCGCCATGCCATTGAAGTCAGTCGGCAACTGCGAAGACGCTGGCCGGACCAAGCCAGCTACCGACGCGATCTCGCAATTAGCCTCAATCAGCTCGGACTTTCCCTCTGTGCGATTGATCGAACCGACCGCGCGGTGCTTGCATTCGAGGAGGCTACGAAGCACGCCAAGGTCTTATTGAAAGCGTACGGCGAGGACGCCCAACTCCACAGCATGCTTGGTTCCACGCTCAATAACCTTGCCTTCCTGAAGCAACAGCTTGGTGATCGCATCGCAGCAATGGCGATTTACACCGAAGCCATTGAGCACCAGCAACTTGCCGTGCAGAAGGCTCCGCAGGTACCACGTTATCGGGTCAATCTCAGCAAACACGAACACAATTTGCAGAATTTGAAAGGTGAATCATGAGCGATTTCCGCGAATCCCGAGCTCTTCGATTGGAACGTTTGGAATCGCGTTCCATGCTCGCTGGCGGAGTGTTTGTATTCGAAGTGGCTGCGGACGATGTCGACTCGGGGCACCGGCATTCCAACCGTCAGGGTGATTCTGGCCGACCCGATGAAGTTGCCCGAATCGCGCCGCAGTCCGCTCGGATCGACGCGTCGCCTGGGCGACAAGACACGCCGCGGCAGAGTCAGTCTGACCGATCCCACGGATCGGATCACAACTCCTTGCGATCAGATCGACTCGTAGTGCCTGCAGCTCGGCATTACCATTCCCAGCAAAACCAATTCCTCCAAAACCTTCCTGCTTCTGAAGCTAACGAAGTGATTGTGCTGACCTTGTTGCAGGCAACCGCTTCGGCTGGTTCACCGTCAACGCCCAACCAGACAGAGTCATCGCCGCCGACAACTTTGCCGCCGCTATCGTTCGCCGCCAGCGTCGACAGAACAGCCAACCAAACATTAAGGCCCGAAGCGAGCGCTCTCAGTTCGCTTCCGACGGCTACATCGACCGAGGCAGCTTTGGAGTCCAAACCTGCGATCTCCAACGATGATGTCGTCAATATGTCATCAGCAACATCCTCGCAAATCGACGCTACGGAGGGAATCGGCCTGCAACAAGAAGTCGTGCAAGAAGACGACGCGGTCGTCCAGACGGCCAGCGACCGAGTGCATGCTGCCGAGGATGGTTGGATCGATCTTGCGACGATTGGATCCTTTGATGCGTTCACCGAGAATTCAGATCAAAGCGACCCGTGGAAATTAGATCTGCAAACGATTCCCTTACTGAGACAGCTGACACAGCATGCGGTGGGCGAATACATTGCCGGAGATCGTACGGTTGGTCGTCGGGCCGAACTCGCCGACCAAATGATACGAGACTGGTTCAACGGCCCCGGCGGGTTGATCGCATTGGATCAAGTCGATTTGCCGGGCGTCACGTTTCCCCACGACGCCGCACGGATCCATGTTGGACTCCAGTCCACCGTTGCGTTGCACCGGTCACTGAATCTTGTTGCCAGCGGAGTCACTCCGGCGCTTTCGGGTCCCGTGCTCGATGCCATCATGGCATCCCTCGACCAAATGGCTTCATCAGAGACCCAGCCAGTGATCGAACCTTCGCCGCTTCGTATTCCTTCGATGGCTTACCCGGCCGTTGCTATCGTTGCAACGACCGTCGCCGTATCGGCGCGTCGCAAACACAAACAGCCGCATTCGAATCAACAGTTTACCGGTAATCAATGAGATGACGACGTACTTGACAGGTTGCACGGTTTGGACGCAGGCAGTGCCCAAAAATCAACACTTGGCATTCGACGGCACGCTATTTGGCGTGTTTTACCAGTCTCCGAAATAGTGGCGCTGCGTTTGCAACGTAACCGCCGGTTTCTCGTTTGGTTCGGTAGCTGTCGGCAGGCGGAAAGACTGCTGCACGACGGCGAACCATTTGAGTTGTCAGGATAAGAACACGCTATTGCCCGACATTCCACCCTGCCGCGAGCCCCGTCTAACATTGGACGTTGCTGTATTTTCCGCGACATGAACATGACTTCCACACCGAAACAAAATATGAAAGTGCGCGTCGAACGATCGCTCCAACAACTGGGCTACACCGATGTTACCGTAACCGATCAAGGGGATGGGCAAGTCACGCTCACGTGCATTGGCCTTGATCGCAACGATCTATGCGTCCTCAAGGCGGCCATTCAGAGCGTTGTCGGAGTCAGCTCGGTCAAGACAAAGACGAAGTAAAGATGCGCGGGCGATTTGCATGCCCATGGGAGGAAATCAGGAGACGAGTTCGCTGATCATTCCCGTGCTATCGGCGAATCGATCACGTTTGACACCCATTGCGCGAGCCTGTGTAAGCCAAAGGTTTGCCAGCGGCGTGCCGTTGGGGCAGTGTAGGTGACCACCGTTGGTGAAACCGAGCGCCTTGCCGCCCGCGACGACAATCGGCAGGTCGTTGTACTGATGCGTCGCCCCGTCTCCCAGACCCGATCCGTAGGTCAGCAGCGTGTTGTCCAGCATGGTGGTCCCATTGGATTCCACGATGCTGTCCATTTTTTCGACCAGATAGGCGAACTGCTGCATATGAAAATGATCGACCTTCAGCAGCTCAGGCGTGTAGGTCTTTTGATTGTGCGACATCTTGTGGTGACTCATTGGCTTGTCGAACAGGCCATCGAACATGTAGGGGCTGTCCCAGCGTTCCGGGCCGATCATCAACGTCGCAACATTGGTTAGCCCCGTTTGAAATGCGATGATCATCAGGTCGCCCATCAGGCGAATGTATTCCCCGCGGGGCAGTTGTGCGGTAGCGGGTTCATCGATGGACACATTTGCCAATTCGCTGCGCATCGCGTCCATTCGGTCGATGCGCTGTTCGATTGTGCGGACCGCATCAAAGTACTCATCGAATTTGTGACGGTCCGAATATCCAAGTTCTTGTTTCAATGAGCGAGCATCGCCGAGCACTAAATCGGTGATGGCCTGATAGCTCTTTTGCTCTTCGGTGCCGAATAGTCGTTGGTAGACTTGGAGTGGATCTCGCAGCGACGGCGCGACGTGCCCCGTACCATACCAAGAGATGTTGTCAAAGTAGATCGATTCTTTGTTGTCCTTGTGGCTGTTGCAACTGAACTCCAGCGTGGGGAAAGGCGTGTCACCTGCAATTTGATCTGCGACGACGTGATCGAGCGTGCGATCAAGCGGCCACGCCGACGTCCTGATACTGTTGTCATACGGGGCGGCGCTGCTCAGAAAACACGAGGCGCATTGCGCGTGAACATCGGTACCATTTTGGAACGTACGATCCATTCCCGTGATCAACGTCACTTTCTCCCGCACCCGTGCTAGTGGCTGGAGCGTCGGGGTCGTCGGCAAGTCGTGCCAACCATTCTGCGTGAATTTTCCCTCGACATGTACTGTTGGGTCACTATTGAACCCGGGGAATGCCACGTTGGCTTCGTTGGGAAAAAAACCGCGGCGCACGACACCGATGGGGACGTAGAAGACCGCTAACCGCTGGGCCGGTCCCGCCGCAGTTGGTCCCGCCGCATTCGGTCCGGCCAACGCCAAGCTCTCCAGCCAAGGCAACGCGAGGGCCGCACCGCCCGTCCCTTGCAAGAATGTTCGTCGTGATGATGTCTTCATACTTTGTCCCGTACGTCCACCGATGTTTGACTTCATGTTACCTGTCCGACGTATCGACGGGATTATATTTTTGCAAAAACGGCTCGCTCAATATGACCCGCCTGATCAGCGTGTGGATTCGATAATCGTCCGCTGCGGTCAGCTTCGCGATTTTGTCTAACGCTGGCGAGTCCGTCACGCCAACTTCGCGACCGAGCGCAAAGGACAACATGTGCTTGGCAAATGCCCGCGTGAACCGATCCCTCTCTGTAATGATTGCGTCCTTCAACTCGACCGGGTCACTGAATGGATGCTTTCCGAATAACACGCCGGACGAATCCACGTCTCGCCCGTTGTCATACTTGTCACGCCACATGCCCGTTGGGCCATAGTTTTCCAGTGCGAATCCCAGCGGATCGATCTTCGCGTGACAACCTTTGCAGTCGGCCCGCTGGCGATGCAGATCCAAACGCTCGCGCAAAGTCAGTTTTTCCGTGTCCGAATCGCTGGCTTCAGGTAGCGGTGGCACGTCGGCCGGTGGAGGCTTGGGCGGGCTGTTAAAGATCACCGTGGCCATCCACGATCCACGTGTGATCGGCTTGGATCGCTCGGGGGTCGAGGTCATCGTCATGATCGCGGGGTTCGTGATCACGCCGCCTTCGCGACGATCTCCGTTCTCGACACGATTAAATGACAGTACGGTTGGTCGGAAAGTACCAGACTCGCCGGTCAGCAGCCACGTTTTCAACAGATCGCTGCGGTAGCTAAATGGTGGGTCGATCAAATCGACAATCGATCGATTCTCCACCAGCACCGTTTCGAACAGCAGCAGCGGCTCGATCATCATGTGCATACTGACGCGATACTGCCCTCGGTAGAACGTTGGAAACTTTTCCTCGTCGGGCTTGGCCGAAATGATGTGATCCAACTGCAACCATTGAGGGGGAAAACTATCGCAAAATCGCTTCAACTTGCGGTCCGACAACATGTGAGTGATCTGCTTGTCCAGAACGTCCGCATCACTCAAGCGATTCTTGGCCGCCAAGTCCAGCAGTTCCGCATCCGGCAGACTGCCCCACAGAAAGAACGATAGTCGAGAGGCCAGCTCAAAGTCGTCCAGCGGCTGAGCCCGATCCGCTCCGCCGAGATCGTACAAGTACAGGAATCGTGGTGACGCTAGTACTGCACTGACCGCCAACTTCATCGCGTCAGTAAACGAGTCCCCCGCGTCAATCCGCGCTACGACGTGATCGACATACCGATGCAGAATGTCGTCGCTCGGCGTGCGGCGAAAGGCGCGGGTGAGCAACCGACCAAGACGATGCTCGACGATCGGTCGCGCTGACTTACCATCGCCGGCAATTTCGTCATCGGGCGGCTCGAACAGCCAACCCCATGCACCGCACGTCGTTGGACCAAAGTCTCCGCTGTCAACAATCGATCGGCTCAGCTTCAAGAACGATTCCATCAACAATGGCGACAGCGACAAGTGATCCCCGCGGTTGTCAAACCCGTGCTCAGCGCGCAGGTCTTGCGGATAAGGCCCGACGCCCGCCAGTCGCGGCTGCACCAGTTGCGACTTTCCGAGCGGTCGACTGCCAACCTTGACCGTTGCCGGCATTTTTCCCGACGCGGGATCGAAGTAGTTGCTGTGTTCACGCATCATACGCTCGGGTAATGCGAATAACTCCAATTTCAAT
The DNA here is from genome assembly GCA_013002105.1 of Pirellulaceae bacterium. The sequence goes on from JABDKS010000993.1 coordinate 7,109, forward strand.
TCCAGCAGATCCACTACAGCATTGTTGTATTGGAAACGATTCATCCGACGAATCGGCGACTGATTGAATGTCTTTCGCTGCGCGACCGCTGCGTGCAGAGCAGTTGTGAGCGTCTGAATCATTTCGCTGCGAACGGTGGAATCCAACGCGGTTTCGCCTTCGGGCGGCATCTGCTCTGAATCGAGAACCTCAATCATGCTTTGAAGTAGTTCAGCTTTCTCGCTGAGCGACTCTGTTTGCAACGTTGCCAGATTCACATCTCCTTCGACGACGTCGCCGGCACCGTGACAGTCAATGCAGTGCGTTTTCAGTACGGGTAGTACCGTGTTCTCGAACCGCGTGTCTTCCGCTGACAACGCCACCGACGAATAGAGCTGCGGCAGTGTCAAACAAAGTATGCATCCCGCAGCAGGCCGAAACCATTCGTCGATTCGTGTCGCGATCGCGAGTAGGTTGATCATCATCCAGGTGGGGTTTGGCTCAGGGGCGAACTGGCAACTAATGTCGCAGCGAAACTCGTCAAGAGTTTCCAAATGCCTGATGCGTCGAAGATCTCGCCGACTATCACTACTGCGACGATGAGTTTCCAATCGCTCGATGGTTTAGGTGGGTAGATCTAGATTATTGCTCAACAGAGTCGCTGATTCGAGACCGTAATACGACACGACGTCGATGAAAGCGTCAAACAATGTCGCAATCCGCCGGAATCCGCGGCTTCCCGGCGATTCTTTCGCAATTGCGACTACAGCATCCCAACGAGTTCCATGTCAAAGATGAACACGATTTCCAGCGGTCTGGGTAAATCCGCCGTAAGCCGGCCGGGGCAATACCGAGACGGTCAATGATTGAATAATCATTTTGGTCACTCTCACGAGCGGTATGAAAAAGAGCGTGTTGCGTTTTCTTTGTCACTATCACTGTGCGACCTTTGCTCATCTACTCCCGCGAGGTTCTCTATAACGAGGCGCCATTGGCTCGCTGGATCACGTTTTGGTCGGCGGTCATTGCTAAGATGATGGCAGGCCGATCTGTGTGACTTTGTTGTACGATCAAATTGAGTGCCATCATCCAACCCAAACGCCCAGAGTGTCGCGATTTCATGAAAACACTTTTTAGATCAGTCGTGACTATCGCATCGCTATGTTTGCCTTGCACGTTATTTGCCCAGAGTGATCAAGAGTTGTCGCTTGGCGAACAACCGATTTTTAAGGTCTCCCGGACAGTCGAACCGATTGTCGTGGACGGATTGATGAACGAGAAAAGCTGGAAGTCAACCGAGGCTAGATCATTCGATTATTTTTATCGAGTCGATCAACCCGACGATCAGCAGCAAACGACTTTGCGAATGTTGGGGGACGAACAGACGCTGTATCTATTTTACGACATGAAAGACAAGTTTCTGACCGCTCGCGAGATGCAGCGAGACGGGCAGCCCTACTT
>JABDKS010001035.1 GCA_013002105.1 Pirellulaceae bacterium
GAATCTTCTCTCGCCCCGCCTACAGCCAACCAAACTACGCTCGTCCAGCCTACAGCCAGCCGACGTACCCGAGCTACTCGCAGCCCAACTACGGTCACACGACTTACTCGCAACCCACTTACTCGCAGCCGACCTACACGCGTCCGGCGACAGCAAGTTTTCAGGGTACGTCCGTGGCGACCAGCAGTTCGTTCGCCCCCGCCCCAACTCCCACGACACAGCGTCCGGCAACTCTGCGACCAGCAGCGCCGCGGCCGGCTGTTCAACAACCCGCACAGCGACCTGCCAACACCGCCCCGGTGAACTCACAAGTTCAATCACAGGGAGTGCCGCAAACACCAGCGGCGACGGCACCTGTCAAAAACCCGGTCAACAATGCGAGTGCCGAGTCCAATGCTTTGCAGATGTTGGCATCGATTGCAGCAGCTCCATCGACGACTCCAACGGCTGCACAGAACACGCCACCGGCAACCACACCGGCACAGCCGACGATTCCTGAATTCACTGCCGCATCAACTCAAAGCGTTGGCGCACACGTGGGTACATGGCGCGTTAGCTTACCCGGCAACCAGTCGGTTCAACTGACGCTCGACGCTGCTGGGTCGTTTGTCTGGACGGCCTCCAAGAATGGCAAGTCCAGCAAATTCAACGGACAATATCGACTCAACAACGGTCGGTTGACTTTGGTACGTGCGGCCGACCTGCAACAAATGGCAGGCACCTGGAGCGGGAAAGACTCCGCATTCACCTTCAAACTTGATGGAGCAAAAAACGGCGGACTGAATTTTCAACGAAGCTAGTTCCGTCAAGATTTCAAATACAAAAAACGTCAGCGATCCATAGGGATCGCTGGCGTTTTTTTGCATCCACCCAGCAGCACCCCACCAACATCGACCGCCAAGCGATGCAACCGACGACGACCTGTCGCGGGGGGTCACGGCAGACAGAATCTCCATCACAAAAATACGGTTCCCCACGACCAACATGTCGCCAAGTACGCGGGGCAATACTTACCTGCCTTGGCTATAAAACGCTTCCCAAAGGGGGTATTTCGATCTGGTTACGAAATTCCATCCCATTATCTAATCGTCACCTATCGACATGAATACGTAGCTTTACTAGAGTCACATTTAACTGTGGCAGATTCTGTTGCAGCCAGCGTTCAGGATGTTTTGCCCCAATGTCCTGAGCGCGTTTTTTTTATGGTTGGCTTTGCTGAGTCGATTTCGATTCGCAAACAATATCTGTTGCCAACCGCTTTTGTTGTTGTCCGAGCGCCCAGGCCACACCGGCCCAGATTACTGTCACCGGCAACATCAGAACACTCAACGCATGCAACGCCATCAATGGTCGCAGCAAACCAAAAACTTGGCTGGCCGCTGCATCGCCGCCTCGCATCACGACGGTATCGATAAAACTCTTGGACTTGTATTTGTCTTCGCGGCTCACCACCGTAAACAATACTTCTCTTGCTGGCACGGTGATTCCATAAGCCGATGCGCGAGTCGCAATCATCGCGATCACCAGCACGATCAAAGTCGGCTGCCACGCCAGCCCCGCGAAACTGAGTCCATAGACCACCGGTAAAATTGCCAACGCAAAACTGACACCCAACTTGCGCAGGATGGGACCAGCCAAAATCGCTTGTGCAAACAGCGTCAGCAGTTGGGTGCCAAGATCGATCGCTGCGAACAATCGGGTGCGCTGCTCGTCCGTTTCAAACGCTGCTTTGACAATTTCCGCTTGTTGAAAGTAGAGCTGCGTGCCTGATAGCTGGACAAACAACAAGAATAGACACAGCGTGGCGAGATAAGGTGACCTCAGGACGCCAGTGATACCTGCCCACAGTCCGCCGGCGGTTGGTGCACCGGCATCCCCATCGGATGTTTGTCCCGGATCGGCACTTGCGATGGCACCGGATTGCTTCTCCAAACGCCACGCACACCATAGCCCGGCTTCTAACAAACCGATTGGCAATAGAATTAGGAATCGAATGGACAGATGTGTTACCAACAAACTGGTCAACAATGATCCGATGATGGCACCGACCGTAGCGCCGGTCGCAATCATTCCAAACAATCGTTTTCCTTGTTTATTGGTAAACAGATCGGCCAGAACACTCCAGAAAACACTTGTATTAAATAGCGCAAAAACATTGACCCATACAAAGAATATTCGCGCCGTCCAAATTTGAATGTTTTGTGAATCGATTCCCATAACGATCCAAAAAACCAATAAACAAATCGCAAAAAAGTGATAGACCACTCGCACCAACCAACGCCTCGGTAGTCGAGCGACCAGAGCCGAGTAAATTGGCACCGCGACTAGCATCGCAATGAACGTGGCCAGGAAGAGCCACGATAGCTGCCTGGCTCCGCCCATCGTTCCCATGGTTTCGCGCACCGGGCGAACAATGGAGTATCCCAACATGATGCAAAAGAACCAACAGAACGCCCAAAAGACACTCTTTCGTTCCGAAGGCAAAATGCGTCCGAACCAACCATCCTGGGAATCCCCCGATCGCGTCGCCGGATAGCCGCCGGCATTGGCACTCTGCGAGTTCACAGGCGACGCATTCGGATTGTCTTCGGATGGGCTCAATCGACCCTCTGCCGTTTCGAGTTGGCGATTACTCGGGGATCAAGCTGACGCCGGCGGGAGGTTTCAGTGCGGAAATGTACCATGAAATCTTGGCGTCTTTTTGTTGACTGACCAAATGATCAAACAGAGCACTGGTTGCGTCCAGACGCAACTGCGTCTGATCGGTCATGTCTTCGTAATCCAGATCGGAGCTTTGGTGATCATGCACAAACACGATGTGCAATCCCAACGGACTGCGAACCGGATCGCTGACCGATCCCGGTTTGGTCGTCCGCACAACCGCCATCACACTGCCGGGCAAATCGCCGTCAGTCTCCACCCAGCCGACTTTGCCCCCCTGCGCCGCAGACCCCGCGTCGCTGTACTGACGAGCCTCGGCTGCGAAAGCCAAATCGGGTGCATCGGATTGACGAATCTGTGCCACCAAGTCGGCCATCCGCCGCTGGGCGATTGCGATCGACGTTTCATCACGCGGATTCATCTCTAAAAAAACTTGCGATACATCCCAACGACCGCCGGCGTACTTGGCTCGGTTGCGATCGAAAAACATCCGCAGGTTCTTTTCCGTCAGCCGACTCTTGATGTACTGGTTCCACGCGACCTGCCACGCGAGGTTCGCTTTGAGCGATCGTTCGTTGCTCTGACGATCTGCGGCGTGCTGCTGCAAACTGCTACCCACTCGCTGACTCTCTCTGGCAAAATCACTGATCTTGCGATCAATCAATTGCTGCAAACTCGCACCACCTTGTTTTTTCAGCGTCAACATCGCCAAGTGTTGACGAACCAAAGTTGCCGCGACTGCTTGCTGCACATTGGCAGGTGCCTTACCCACGTCGCGAACACGCAGTCGATCCACCAATACTAAATTCAACTCGCCCACAAAGACAGGCTGCCCATTGATCGAAGCGAACGGATCGTCGGGACCAAACTTTTCTTGGGCTACCGCGATGGTCGTCATGCCCAGGACCCAAAACAGCAATAGCGTAAAACGAATCACGGCAGTGGAATGTCCTGTATCACAAAATCGACTTCGTTGTTGATCACCGCCGTGGGCGATTCATAAATCAAATTGGCATCACCATAGGCGTCGCCTAGTTCAAACAGATACCCGATTCCCACACCGTCCTTGGATTGCCGAAAAATCTCGTAGCCCAGTTGCTCAGCCCGCGAGCCATCCTTGCGAACAATGTACAGCGGGTTTTCAAAAATCCAGTGACGATGACTTTCGAGCGCACGATCGGCGTCCTCCAACTTGATCGAAACGCGAACTTCGTGAATCGGACCGTTCTTGCGAATTTCTTCGATCTCGACCGTCATCGAATCGATTGTTTGTTTGGCGTTGGATTCTCCCAGTGACAGTTTGAACGTCTGTGACTTCCCCGGTAACAGCGCCTCGATCGTCCCGGCGAGCGAAACGATTTTTTCCGGCCTGCCGGCGGGCAACTCCAGCGGTAGAAAGAATTCACTGAAAGCGATTTCGGCATTGGTGGCGATGTCGATTTTTTCTCCCGAATCCTGCGGCTCAATCGCGTCATCATTCTCCAGCTTGCCCGACAGCTGCTCGATCGGGATCGTCAATCCGATCGGCGTCAACCGCGGCTCCCAGGCAATTTCCATCGAAATGTTCATGCCACTTTGATCGGGTTGATTCAGCACGCGACGCGAGTTGACCGATGTTGGTTCGATTCGGTAGACACCGGCGTAGGCTGCGGAGTCGACGCGGGATGGGCGGCCTTCGTCGCGCGGCACCAATGCCAGCGTGCCGCGGGCTCCGCCATAGAAATTCACGTCCAGATTACGTTGGTCCAACACCAAGTCCACGGCATGCCAAAACGACAACGGCGTTGCCACCGAGTCGACGGGATCCGATTCATCGGCGTCATGCTCGAACTCCACACCGCTATCGCGACTGATCGCTTCCAAGGCTTCGCCAAGGGTGGTTACGTCCGAAAGATCAATGCGAATCGCGGCGGCCTGCGTTTTAGTCCTCATCGACTTGAGCGCCTTACGCACGCGTGCCAACCGCTCGGCAGCTTCGATCGACACGCCCGATTTCTTTTCTGGCAAGAACTCCAACGCGTCGGGCCCGGCTTCGATCAACGACTTTTCCGCCGCCTTGCGTTTGCTCAGACTTGCCGCGTCCAACTCGTCTACCCACTCCAAGACATCCGATTTCAAATCGATGCTATCCGCTTCATCAGCAGCGTCTTGCGCGGTCAATGACGACGGCGGCAGCAGACTCCAACAGAGGATCAGTATCAGCGGGCTCGACCAGACGCCAAGGCGGCCTATGCCCGGAGTGCGGTCCGCTGGCGATCGAAACGGGCGTTGGATTTGACTCGGCATTTTCGTCATCGTC